>CATIYQ010000103.1 GCA_949739465.1 uncultured Peptococcaceae bacterium
CAATACGCCGCGGGAGTCTGCCGCCAAGAAGAAAATGGCGTTCGGCTGGGTGCCTTTGCCGGACATAACAGCGCCCGGAATGTATTCGATAGGATAAGCCGCCCGGGTGTTTTTGCTTAATTTATCGTCATGATAATCTGCTACTCTGGTTTCCGGGTCTAAGATAACGTTTTCCAAAAGACTGCCAAAGCGAATGGCGTCAAAGATTTGCGGTTCCCCTTCCCGTGTCAAGTCTAAACATTTGGCATAGCAACCCCCTTCAAAGTTGAAGATACCGTCTTGAGACCAGCCGTGTTCGTCGTCACCGATGAGATGACGGTTGGGGTCAGCGGAAAGAGTAGTTTTCCCGGTGCCGGAAAGACCAAAGAAGAGCGCCGTGTCATTATCATCGCCCATGTTGGCGGAGCAGTGCATGGGGCATACACCTTTTTCTGGTAAGAAGTAATTCATCAAAGTGAAGCAGGATTTTTTGATTTCACCAGGATAGCTGCTGCCACCGATGATGATTTTCTTTTCGTCGAAGTTTAAGATAACAAATACTTCGGAACGGGTACCGTCTACTTCCGGTACAGCCTGGAAACCGGGGCAAGCGATAACGGTGAAGTTAGGCGCGAAAGCTGCCAGTTGTTCTGCAGTAGGGCGAATGAACATTTGGTGTACGAATAAGTTTTGCCAAGCGTATTCATTGATGACGCGAATATTTAAGCGGTGATTTTCGTCAGCGCCTACAAAGCCGTCAAACACGAAAACATCTTTCCCTGCTAAGTATGCTTCCAAGCGGTGAGATAATTTTTCGTAGGTTTCTTTGTCGATGGGACGGTTCACTTCACCCCAGTCTACCTTATCATGGATAGCGGGACTATCGACGATGAAACGGTCCAAAGGAGAACGTCCGGAATATTTGCCTGTTTCTACTCTAAGCGCCCCGGTGCTGGAAAGCACAGCGTCTTCATGAGCAAGGGCGTATTCTACCAAAAGGGTAGGAGACAGGTTGCTGTAAATGTTTTTTACATTGACGATGCCGGATTGAGCCAAATTTTCTCTGGTTACCATAACAAACGTTACCTCCAAAAACAATTTATTTTATTTGTTTTTTTATAGAAAAAAGATAATAATATGAAAAAATCTGTCTCACCGAAAAAATGCTATTATTTTTTGCAGTAAGGCAGAATCTTTTCTTACTAATTAAATTATAATCCATTTCCTCGGATTGGCAAGAGAAAATTACATTTTTCCCCTTTTCTCTTATTTCCCATTATTCTCCATTAAGCAAAAAGCCTGCCGTTGGTTTCCTCGGGAAAGATGGGCGGTATCTGAGACAGATTCCAGATAAAATTCACGGCAGGAATAACCAAAGGATTCCCCTTCTCTGCCAGCTGATTCAAGAGGAACAATGCCCCCGTCTTTTGCGGTAAATCAATATGCAGCCGCAAGGTGGAACGTCCTGTATCCCTGTATTCTTTCTTTGCCACAGCAACGCGCCAGGGCGATATAGTATGGCTGCTATCCGTATCAAAAATAACTTCCAGCTGCAACGGCTCTCTGTCCAGCACATCAACAAGGACGCGTTCCTCCGGCGTGAAATCCTTGTCCCGAAAGATCGCATTGTCGTCCCGATGAAAGGCGGTAACAGGCGTTTGCAAAATATAGGCAATAGCGGGAAAAAACAGTTTTAACAACGCCCTCTGCCGCAGCCAGAGAAAATAAGCGTCCTCTCCATGACGCCGTCTGCCTGAAGCGTCCCGATATGCTTCTATAATATGACTCCGACAAAGAGATTGATAAAGACCGGCAATTTCCTCCCCGATAAAATCGTGGACGGACTCTGGTCGCAGCATATTAGGTAATATCTCATATATCTGCCAGACCATTTCCCCCAGGCGGGCATGAAGCCGCTGCAAATAAATATGGTCGATGTCGGCGATAATATCGTCCCCCTGCCAAAAAGCGGCGGACTGTTCTGTTGGTGGAATCAGGTCTTGTGGTTCTGTCCGTTTTGTCAGTAACGTGGTTTTAGAGAAATTCATTCTGTCACCCTCTTATCATGATGCTTTTCTTATCTGCTTGTTTTTATTTTAGCACGGGGCATTTCGGCAATGAATGGAGAATTTTGACAAAAAATTCGACAGATTCTGACCTTTCTTTTTGCCGTCTTTCCCTTTCCCTCCTGCAAAAAGATATGACAAGTAAAATTTGCAGAAATTTTGCTGATTGTCCGGAAAAACTTTTCCCCTTATTCAATAAATTTTCGACAGTAGATTCATAGCTTAAGCTGGCGTTTTCTCATTTCCTGAAAAACAGCCTAGCTTTTTGTCGAAAAGATATTGTAGTTTTGAAAAGGAAAAAGAGAGAAAAAGTAAAATATATATAGCAGAAGAAAAAATGGTAAAACAAAAAGGGGAAGTGAGAAAAAACATGAGTGCATTTGCCTGGAGACTCCTAATCAATGTGATTGGGATAGGCTTAAGTTTTTGTGTGTTGCCGGATGCGGACGGGGCAAGTTTTGCCGGTATGTTCCTGGCGGCGCTTCTTTTTGGAGTAATAAATGGATTGCTGTTACCATTTTTCCTTCTGGCGAAAAGACGGTTAGATTCCGCAGATAATATTTTCATATTTTTTGCCATATCCTGTCTGTTGGACGGCGTCTTGCTCATCGTAGCAAAGGCAACCATCAAAGGCTTTGCAGTGTCCGGCTTCGCTTATATGGTAACGCTCATTTTGCTTATGTCGGCGGTAAACACTGTCAGCTCTTGGTTGAAAATCCCTGAGAAAAAAAAGAACGGTTAACCAACCAAATCTTTCCCTGATAACTTTTTTGTTTACCAATCAAACAAGTGCATTTCTAAAATATTTCTTTCGCAAAGATATTTCGGAAAACAGGAAAAGAATAATGAAAACGTGAAAATCCATCAATGCTAACTTACTCCCCAAAAGAAAAGGAACTGTTTCAAAAGAACAGTTCCTTTTCTTTCTTTTGCCTACTTAGAAAAATGCGAAAAATCCTAAGGTGTTACGGAGTACCTCTGACAGTAGGGCAAGTGCGGATAGGTACTTTGGGATTGTTTCTTCGTTCTTTTTCAAAAAAATATTTTTCTTTGTTTTCTCTCAAAGCCGTTTTAACAGCAAATATCTATCTCATAGCTGGACTTTTTCTCACGCTGACAGCGTGTTTTCTTTTTTCTTTCCATGAAATAAGATAAAAAAAGAAATAACACGGAGGCGTTCTTATGGCAAAAAGAAACAAGGAAATTCAATACGAAAAAATAATGAAAGCGGAATTGCAAAGAATATTAACAGGTAGACTCAACCAACTTTGCCAAGAGCAGCATTTGACCTTACAACAATTGGCAGTAAAGTCTGGTGTTTCAATATTCACTTTAAGGAAGTTATCCCAGGGAAAACATTGCAATATCAACTCCAAAACGATGCTAAAGTTAAGCCGCGCTTTCTGCATAACTCCCAGTCAGCTTTTTGATGAAAACCTCCTCATATCCGACAACAAAGAGTGAAGGAGTGTATATCATGAAGAAAAAGGATATTCAAAAGCTGAAACAAGAGCTAGAGCCATTTCCCCCTAAGATGCAGGACGCATTTTGGCAAATGATAGCCAATATCAATGTGGCAAAAGAATTATGCAAAGGACCAAAAATGTCTGAAGATAAAATAGAATTGTTTAGCCAAAAAGCATTGGAGCAGGAAGACTATCTTACCTTTTGGCTTATCTACTATAAAAAGATAACAGACCAACATAAGCATTCCAAATAAAAAAGGACTGCAAATGCAGTCCTTTTCTAATTCTGAGCGAAGCGAAGGTTCTTTCCCAAATTCATCGGGGAGCCGCCGCCTGTTTGCCGAGGGGAGAGAAACGTTGTGGCGAGGCTGCTCACTAGGGCAACCAGGCGGCAGTTTTGGTTCTTTTCGTAAAAGAACAAGAAATCCTCCAATATCTTTTTCATCTACAGTTAATGCAATAAATAATTACTTCATTACGAATTTTTCCTATAGCAAGTAGACTATAAGTGAATTAACTATAGAGGCGGTAATAAAAATCATGGATATGGTCGCCATTGGTCAAAGAATAAAAGAAACAAGAAAAAAGAACCAAATGACAATCGCACAATTATGCGAAGAATTGAACATAAACGACAATTATTGGTACGGTATTGAGCAGGGCAGGGTAAAAATCGGTCTGGTAACTTTGATTAAATTCTTAAATATTTTCAAAGTAAACGCCAATAGCATATTGCTGGGCAGCGATGCGCCTGAAGAACAAGAGTACATAAACGCCTTAAAACCGTTTCAGTCAGATATTCATAAGCTAACGCCTAATGAGTTAAAAAATCTATCTGATATTATCTCCACCTACATTAACAATGTAGCAAAACAGGATTAGGGGAAAACATAATGGCAAAAAACTATTTTGATACCAAGGCATTTGGAGAGCGGCTAAAGGCAGAGCGAGTAAAAAAAGGGTTACTGGTAAAAGATTTAGCGGCATTAGCAGGTCTTACTAGCACCACTATTGTTTTACTGGAAAACGGCAAACGAGTGCCGACCTTATCTAACTTTATGAAGTTATTAGAGACATTACATATTCCAGCTGACGCTTTGCTAATGGACAGCTTATATGCTGACTACCCTCTGGTATTACAAGAAATCAACGCCAAGATGGCTGACCTACCGGAAAATCACATTGCAGTATTAGCTGACTTAATAGATACCTATTTGCAAAGCACACTGATTAACCGCATAGATGAGATAGATGAGGAGGAATTCTAATGAACCAGGAAGATGTACTTACCAAAATCTTAACTAAATTAGATACCATTGAAAGCGATATGGCAAATGTTAAAAATGATATTGTCGGCATGAAAGACGATATTGTCGGCATGAAAGACGATATTGTCAGCATGAAAGACGATATTGTCAGCATGAAAGACGATATTGTTTCTCTAAAAACAGATATGAGTGAAGTAAAGGAAGATGTCCAATCCACCCGTCAAATCGTGGCTCGTATGGAAGTTGAACATGGTAAAAAATTAGATGTACTCTTTGACGCTGACATCCGAGACCATGAAAAGATTGTAGAAGATATATTGCCTCGTTTGGACAAGCATGACCAGCAAATAGATACGCTAGAACAACATGTTGTTTCCCTGAAAAGAGCATAAAGATAAGAAAAAGAGAGACCGTCTCCACGGTCTCTCTTTTTCTTATTCTTATTTCTTACGATAAAACATAGGCAGCACCAGGAGCAAAATGGGGAATATCTCCAACCGCCCCAAGAGCATATAGAAACTGAGGAGCAGCTTAGACCCGCCGGAAAAGGCGGCGAAGTTGCCCATAGGTCCGACCATGCCAAAGCCCGGACCTACATTGCCGAGACAGGCAATGACCGCGCTTAAGTTGGTCTCAAAGTCAAAGCCATTCAATGAAATGAAAAACACACCGACGAAAATCAGCAGCATATAACAGGTGAAAAAGGTATTGACCCCATGAATGGTCTCCCGCTCCACAGGCTTGCCGTTAAGCTTAATGACACTAACCGCTCTGGGATGAATGAGTCGCAGAATCTCCGCCATGGTCTTTTTCATCAAGATAATGAAACGGGACACTTTGATGCCGCCGCCCGTAGAGCCGCCACAAGCTCCGATAATCATCAAAAGGAACAACACGGTCTTTGCAAAGGTAGGCCATAAGTTGTAGTCCGTGGTGCTAAACCCTGTAGACGACATGATAGAGGTAACCTGGAAATAGCTGTGGGCTGCCGCCTCCTGCCAGCCGGGGAAAAGCCCTACCACATCAACGGTGATACACAAGGTAGAGAAGACGATAATCAGCAAAAACCAGCGCATCTCTTCATTACGCCAGATTTGTTTCCACTGTCTCGCCAACAAAAAATAATAGAGATTAAAGTTCATGGCAAAGAGCATCATAAACACGCCAATGACCGTAATGAAAAAATAATTGTCCCCATAGCCGCCGATGCTCAGGTTTTTAATGGAAAAGCCCCCTGTGCCTGCAGTGGACATGGCGTGAACCACGCTGTCAAAGAGAGGCATACCCCCCGCCGTCAAAATCACCGTTTCCAAAAGGGTCATGCCTAAATAAATGCTGTATAAAATCTTCGCCGTGTTCTTCATCTTGGGTACGATTTTCCCCACGTCAGGACCGGTCATCTCCGCCCGAATCAAGTGGATAGACCGCCCTTCCCCCAGAGACACCATGCTGAGCATAAACACCAGCACGCCCATGCCGCCAATCCAGTGGATAAAGCATCGCCAAAACAAAATGCTAGGCGGTAAGCTCTCTATCTCTGTGAGAATACTTGCCCCGGTAGTGGTAAAGCCCGACACCGCTTCAAACAAGCAGTCCACAAAAGAAGGAAACGTACCGCTAAACCAGAAAGGCAACGCCCCGAAAAAAGAAATCAATATCCAGGCAAGGGCAACGGTCATAAAGCCGTCTTTGGCATAAATGGTTTGGTCCTTGACCTTAATCCAAGAAAGAAGCCCGCTGCCCATTGCCAACACGGCAATGCTCTTGAGAAAGGTAGCCGCCATGCCGTCCCCATAAAGAAGGGCAATGACAAGGGGAACAAACAGCAACGCCGCTTCCAACCTCAGCGCGCGGCTTGCCACCCAAAAAATCATTTTGTAGTTCATAAGAAACCCCTCATAACTTGCCGCTTAAAATATCGTTAATCTCTCCAAAACCGCTCTCCTTGGTAATGACAATCACATTATCCCCCTGACAAATCATATCGTTACCATTAGGGATAATCAGCTGACTGCCTCTTAAAATCCGCGCAATCAACACATTTGGCTTCAAGGGGACGTCTTTTAAAGGCACGCCTAAGAAGGCGCAATCCTCCCGAATCTTAAACTCCAACGCCTCTACCTGCTGATTAACGATTTTCGTCATGGCTTCTACACTGCTGCCCCAGGAATTTTGCAGCGCCCGCACATAACGGATAATTTTATTGGCAGAAACCAAACGAGGAGAAATCATGCTGTCCAGCCCCAAGTTTTCTAATACCTCGCCAAAGGACTGACGGTTCACCTTGGTAATAACCTTGTCCACCTGACGAGACACAGCAAACATGGACATAATTACGTTTTCCTCATCAAAGTTGGTCAATGCCACAAAAGCGTCCACATCGTCGATACCCTCCTCCATGAGGATATCCTGGTCCGAGCCGTCTCCCTGGATAATGGTGGCTTTGGGCAGGGACTCTGCCAGAGCAAGGCACCGCTCCCGATTCATCTCGATGATTTTTACCCTAATGCCGCTGCCCAAAAGAAGTCGCGCCAGATAGTAGCCGATTTTCCCGCCGCCAATAAGCATAGCGGTTTTAATATTTTTCTTCAAGATGCCAATCTGATGAAAAAAGGAGGAGATTTCTTGAGGGGAGCCGGTAACGCTCACCTTATCTCCTTCGGAAAGGGTAAAATCCCCGCCGGGAATAAACACATCATTGCCCCGCTGCACGGCGCAAACCAACAGCTTTACCCCATAAACTCTGGGCAATTCATACAAAGGCATACCAATGAGACGGCTGTCTTTTCTCACTTTGAACTCAACGATTTCCACTTTGCCTTTGGCGAAAAAGTCGATTTTCATAGCAGAGGGGAAACGAATCAGGCGAGACATGGCAGTCGCCGCCTCCAGCTCCGGATTAACCGAAAGACTCAAGCCCAAATCATCTTTAATAAAATAAAGGCTGTTGCTATATTCAGGATTGCGGATACGCGCCACTGTATACTTAGCGCCCAGCTTACGACCGAGGAGACAGCAGATAATATTGGTCTCATCCCCCGATGTCACGGCAATAACCAGGTCCGCCGTAGATACCCCCGCCTCCTTCAATACATCAACGCTGACAGCATTGCCCTGGAGAGAAATAATATCCAGGGCATTGGTAAATTTCGCCAACGCCATCGGATTATTGTCAATGACCACTATATTATGGGCCTCCTGCACAAGCTGCTGGGTCAGGGTAAAGCCCAGCTTACCGCCGCCGATAATCACAATATTCATAGGATATATCCTCACACAAACATCTCTTCAGCCTCTAAAGTAACCTTTTTACCGAAGAAAGTCAATGACTATTTTTCCGGATAAGATAACAAAAGCTGCGGGGCTGATAAACGCATCAGCGTACCCGCAGCATTGTTCCGCAATAATCGCAGGGATAATCTTCTTTCCCCTGTACATTGGTAATACCGCCGCAATTGGGACATTTTACTTCTTTTTCAATCATAGCTTTTTGCGGCATGGCAGGCTTTTCTTTCCCTGCAAAAGCAGATGTAATGCCTATCCCTAAGGCATGGCACACTAGCTGCCGTCCGTTATGATGAATAATACCGTCTGCCAACAGTCCCTTATTAATTAACTGCTGAAGATCCTTGCAGACCGCATCGTAATTCTTCCCTACCGTAGCGGCGATTGCATCCAAAGAACCATCCTTGCTATTAACAAGAATAGGATAATACAGCAGTTGCTTTTCACCGATTTTCTTATATTTCCTACCATGAAAGACCAACGCCAAACCGCCGATGGCTATCCAACCGAAAAAAGTAACAGCAGATTCTATATCGGTATAGCCTTCCGCCAACATGCCCTGGAATATGGCATAATAAATCACACCAATGCCGAAAAAAATCCAACCGATAACAGCAACTCGCTTTCCATTTGAAAGGTATCGGTCAGTTTCCCGATGCAGTCGAGAAAGAGACAGCCAAATGCCTAACGGGAAAAAGAAAAACAACGCTAAATAGATACCAAACCAGGAATTAGGCGGCGCTTCCGGATTTAGTTTTTCCGGAATAATCATTTTATGCTCAGACATAAAAAGCCCCCTTTGCTATCTGCCTATATGGACGCGCTACTTAAACATTTCATCCATCATATCACTCATTTTATCCATCATTTCATTGACATCTTGGAAAACCTTTTCCGTATTGATTGATTGGTCTTGTTTTGTTTTCTCACAGGTTAATACAGTTCCGCAATATTCGCAAGGCTGAGACTCGCCTTCACGGACGTTATTCACACCGCCGCAATTAGGGCATTTCAGTGCAATCACCGCTTTTTTCCCATCGGTTTCTTGTCTTTGTTTTTGCGTGGTTCGTTCTTTTGCTATTGCCATAGAAGATATCAGCTGATGGGTTTGCCGATTGAGAAACCAATTGGGCAAGAGACCTGCTTTTATCAACTGTTCCAGTTGACCACAAACCGTCTCATAACTCTGATTACAAGCAGCAGCCATGGTATCCAGAGAACATTCCCCGGTTTGGTTATTTATAATAAAAGGGGCATAAAGCCGCAACGATTCCCCCAGCTTGCGATATTTCGTTCCTTGCGCCATTAGACGGGCGCCTGGTAAGCAAAAAATGACGGCAAAAAGAATGATACACGCCATAACGCCGCTGGCTTTAACAACCTGCTCATCAGTTATTACCAAAGAAATGAAAAACAAGCCGACTAAGAAAACGCCAATACCTAAACCAATCCCCCACTTACCGTTACGCACCATATCATATTTTTCCCTGCCTAACTTACGAAAGGCCACAATCAGACCGATTGCATAGCCAATAGGAAAGAAAAAACAAGCGATTAAAATCAGCCACCAAGGCAATCCCCGATCATCCTTAATGCCTAACTCAGCAAAATATTGATTTTCTGCCATAACAACCTCCTGCTTAACACATATGACGCCTATTTAGTCCCGAGACGCGCCGCGGCTCACACTGTGAAATAACACCAAAAGAACAGCACTAACGGCAAAAAGCAAAATCTGCAATACCCAAAAAGCCGTTACCGCCTGCCGCCAAAACAACAGAAACAACAAGGAAAGGGCAAACACCGCCAAGCTGTAACAAGGCAAAATTAAGCCGTAAGAAGAACGCAGAATAATCTGATTGCCGCCGGACGCCAGCCGCTCCGTTAACATCAAGCCACCGAATAAAGCGACCTCCGCCCATACCAGAAACAGCGCGCTCCAAGGCGCAATGCCACTCCAATCATGAATACAAAGAAATAAAATCGCCGCCGTTGCCGCTATGGTAATCCCGCCCATAAAAAGCATGGTTTTCATTCGTCTCTCCATCATCCGTCTCCTTTCTAACCGCTCTCTACTTTAGAACTTTTCTCCGCATTCCGGACAGAATTTGGGAGTCCCCGTTATGGCAGCGTTACATTTTGGACAGTTTTTTGCCAACTTCTCGCCGCATTCTGG
>CATIYQ010000104.1 GCA_949739465.1 uncultured Peptococcaceae bacterium
ACCAAAGAGGGTTATTCGCCCAATATTCGCACCTCAAGCTCTAACTTGTGTCCGCTATTTTGCAAAACCCGCTCCTGTACCTTTTCTATTAGCGACAACACATCACAAGCAGTAGCTTTTCCTAAATTGACAATAAAATTGCCATGCTTGGTGGAAACTTGCGCCTCTCCCACCTGCATCCCCCGACAACCGGACTGTTCTACCAAAAAGCCTGCATGACTGCCTTCCGGATTTTTGAATACGCTGCCGGCAGAAGGATAGTCCAGCGGTTGCTTTGCAGCACGCTCTTTGAGCCAATCCTTCATCTGCTGAATTTCATCGGATACATCTGCCACAGGAGTTAGAGCCAACTCCACCGACGTTACCACCCAAGGTTTCCCCATAAGCCCACTGTGACGATAGGAAAAATCCGCTTCTGCTTTTGAAATTTGCCTTCTGGTGCCAATATATTCTACAAGGTTGATTTTGGTTACATAAGACGCCATATGATAACCGTATGCGCCCGCATTCATCATCACTGCCCCGCCTAAGCTACCGGGAATTCCCGCCGACCAGCCAAGTCCTGACAGGTTATGATTTAGCGTTTCTTTTGCCAGCTTCGCCATAGATACCCCGGCGCCGGCAACAACAACACCGTTTTCTCCAACAGAGATTTCCTGAAAGCCCTCCGCTGCAATTTCAATGACAACGCCGCGAATACCGCCGTCTTTTACCAAAAGATTGCTGCCTTTACCAATAACGTAATAGGGGATTTCATAACGATTGGCACAACGAAATACCGCCTGTAAATCTTCTTCCGAAGAGGGACGTACCAAAACGTCCGCTTTACCGCCAATCTTCCAGGTGGTATGCTTTCGCATTGGCTCATCGGTAAAAATCTCCCCCTGAAACTGTGTCTTCAAATCCGCTAAAAAACGAGCAATTTCCAAGGTTATTTCCCCCCTGTTTGCAATGCTTCCACCAATTGCAGTCCTACCTGACGCAGGTTTCCCGCGCCAATCATGATTACCAAATCTCCGGGTTTTACCCGTCCGATTAAATCAGCTAAAATTTCTTCTCTGGTATCATAATAGTCCACCTGTCCATGGTGTTTTTCCCGAATCGCATTAGCCAGAATCTCCCCGGACACGCCGGGAATAGGGTCTTCCGACGCCGCATAAATCTTGTTCATAATCATCTGGTCACTATCTAAAAAACTATCGGTAAACTCGTTGAATAACGCTTGCGTGCGGCTGTAGCGATGAGGTTGAAACACGGCGATGATTCTCTCATAGCCCATGTTTTTAGCAGCAGCAAGAGTTGCTTTGATTTCCGTAGGATGATGAGCATAGTCGTCTACTACCGTCACGCCTTGTTCCGTGCCGAGAATTTCAAACCGTCTGCCTACCCCTTGAAAAGCTTTTAAGCCGCTAAGAATATCCTGCCACGCCACACCAATATGTAACGCCACCGCAATAGCAGCAAGAGCGTTGCTGATATTATAAATTCCGGGGACAGAAAGGTCTACGCGACCTAAGGATTTACCATGATACAGACAGGTAAAAGAACTGCCTCTGCCGTGATAAGCAATATCTATTGCGCCGAAATCGCCTTGGTCACTATCCACGCTGTATGTAGTTACTTGGTTTACAGTTAACCGGGGGAGGAGCTCTCTCACCCCGGGACTGTCAACGCTTATTACAGCGAGACCATCAATAGGTAACTGATTTAAAAACTGAGCAAATCCCTCCAACACCTTTTCATAAGAACCATAGTGGTCCAAATGGTCCGCCTCCACATTGGTGACAATAGCAATCTTTGGGCGTAACAGCAAGAAAGAGCCGTCGCTTTCATCAGACTCGGCAATGAGATACTGACCTACTCCCAATTGAGCGTTACCATGAATTTGAGGTAGATAAGCGCCACCTACCACCGTAGGAGACATACCAGCCGCGCCTAACAAAATAGTAGAGAGCATTCCCGTCGTCGTGCTTTTGCCATGGGTACCCGCCACAGAAATACCTGTTTGCAACAACATAAGACGAGCCAGCAGCTCCCCACGGCACACTACTTCAATGGATTTTTCTTTGGCTGCAACAATCTCCGGATTATCCTGCCGAATGGCAGAAGAATAAACCACTAACTGAATATCGTCCGTAATATTTTCTTTTTTATGTCCTTCAAAGCACACTGCTCCCATTTGCTGTAAACCCTCTACCACATGAGAAAAGCTGCAATCAGAACCGGAAACCGCAATCTCTTTTTCCAATAATATTTTTGCCAGTCCGCTCATACCGGCGCCGCCGATTCCGATAAAATGGGTTTTTCCAAAGGAATATCCTTCCTCTTGTTTTTGCAAAACTGCCCGCTCCCCTCAGCAAATTTCTATTTTTGAGTTAAAACTTGAATTTCTTTTAAAATGTTTTCAATGGCATGACGATTACCGCATTGCCGTGCCGCCTCCGCCATTGCTGCAAGACGACGCTTATCCAAAAGCAAGGAACAGATTTCCCGCTCCAATCGCTCCGGCGTCATATCTTTTTCCAGCAGCACCATTGCGCCGCCGTTTTTCTCAACAAAACGCCCATTTGCTTCCTGATGATTATATACCGCATAGGGGTAAGGAATCAAGATGCTAGGACGACCAATGGCGGTTACTTCCGCAAGGAAAGACGCACCGGCTCGCCCTACCACCAAATCACAAGCTGCCAAGCAATGCTCCATATGGTAACCATACGCCAATAAATGCAGGTTGGGATAATCATTAAAGTTCTTTTGGTCAGCAAAGGCTTGGATTTTTTTATACTCCTTTTTTCCCGTAATATGACGGATTTCGATGCCTTTAGCTAACAAAGGATTATAAAGCTGCTCCATGACCATATTGATAGCGTGAGCGCCCTGACTGCCCCCTGTCACCAAAAGCACCGGCTTATCCAAGGGCAGTCCCAATGCTTTACGAGCCTCCGTTTTATCCTGCGCCATGATTTCTTTCCGGACCGGAAGTCCCGTATAGACGCATTTTTCCGGCTTGGGAAAACACTGTTCCGTATGAGGAAATCCCAAACACACACGGTCCACCATTCTGCCCAGCAGTTTGTTGGTTTTCCCCGGCACAGCGTTTTGCTCATGTATCATGGTCGGCACTTTAGCAAGGTGCCCTGCCAACACCATAGGTCCGCACACATAGCCCCCCGTACCGATAATCAAATCAGGCTGATACGATTTGACCAGCTTTTTTGCCTTTCCTACCGCCTTTAAGGCTACACTGCAATTTTTTAACGTTTGCAAAGAGATTTTATGGGGTAAAGGCGCTACTTCTATTTCATGAAAGGGAAAGCCCGCCTTCTCCGCCAAATCTTTTTCCATGCTGTCTTTACCACCTACATAGAGCACTTCGCTATGAGGAATCTTATCTAAAATGCCTTGAGCGATAGCAAGAGCGGGATAAATATGTCCCCCTGTGCCACCGCCAGTCATAATTACTTTCATCGTCAATCACCTGTCGTTTTCGCATATCGGGAAACATTGAGCAAAATACCTACGCTGGTCAGGGAGATAGCAAGAGAAGTCCCCCCATAGCTAATAAAGGGCAGCGTTACCCCTGTCACGGGGAAAAGTCCCACCACTACGCATAGATTCACCAACGCTTGAATGCCAATCATAGAGGTAATGCCCAATGCCAATAAACTTTGAAAGGTATTTTTTAAATTCAACGCCACCATAAAGCCACGCCATACAAAGAACAAAAATGTCAGGATAATAATAGCGCCGCCAAGGAAGCCCATTTCTTCCGCCCAAATGGAGAAGATAAAGTCCGTGTGCCGTTCCGGCAAATAATACCATTTGGCACTGCCTGCACCTAAACCAACCCCCGTGAGCCCACCGCTGCCAATGGCCAAGAAGGATTGCACCGCCTGAAACCCGTTTCCTTGTGGGTCAGACCAAGGATCCAAAAAAGAAAACACCCGCGCCATGCGATATGGTTCTACCAAAACCGCCGCAATAACCGCCACAACACCTAAAGCAAACAAAAATCCCATATGACTCCATTTTGCACCGGCGCAAAACATCATCACACAGCAAGTGCCGGCAATTACAATGGAGGTGCTTAAGTCCTTAATCACGACCAGACCGCATACCAGTCCCATTAAGCCCAGACAGGGCAGGAAACCATGGCTAAAGGATTGCAATCGCTCCGGGTCGCGACTTAATATCAACGCCATAAAAGCAATCAACGCCACTTTGGCAATTTCCGAAGGCTGAAACTGAAACAATCCCAAAGGAATCCAACGGCTACCCCATACAGCCAATACCACCACCAGCATCAGCACAGAAACGACCAGTCCCGGTAAAGCCAACACCTGAAACCAGCGGTAATCTATCTTCATAGCGAATAACATCCCCACAATGCCGATAATGGCATTGAGTGACTGTCGCTTCAAGAAATGCAAACTATCATTGGCTTCGTATTGGGCATAATATTGACTGGCGCTGAAAACGGCAATAATGCCAATGCCTAATAACACCAGCACGGCAAAAAAGATGCCAAAATCCGGCGCATTCTTCTGTATTTTCGCGGTTCTTGCCAACAGAACGACCTCCTTTTTCTCATAAAATCAATTTGGTCCGTCTGATTATTTTATCAATCCTACTCTAATGTATGCACTAAATTTTTAAATATATCTCCTCGTTCCTCATAGCTGCGGAACATATCCCAGCTGGCGCAAGCAGGCGACAACAACACCACGTCGCCGGGAAGAGCAATGCGGTGACAATGAGCTACGACATCCGGCAAATCTTTCGCCGTGTAAATTTTTTCAGAGGGAATCCCTGCTTTGACGCTCACCTCTTTGATTAAATCCGCCGATTCGCCAAGGGCAACCACAGCCGTCACCCGTTCCCGCACCAGAGGAATGAGTGGGTCAAAGCTCGCCCCTTTATTTCGCCCTCCGGCAATCCAAATAATATGGTCAGGGTAAGTTTCCAAAGCTTTAATTGTCGAGTCCACATTGGTGCCTTTGGAGTCGTTAATATATTGAACGCCGTTCACTTCCGCTACAAATTCTAAGCGGTGAACTACACCGCGAAAATTGCGCAGGGTATCGGCAATAACCGCTGCCGCAATCCCTTGAAACCAGCTAAGGGCAACGGCTGCAAGAGCATTTTCCAAGTTATGATTGCCTTTGATATAGATTTCGCCGCATGGCAGGACGGAGATTTTCTCTCCTTGCCAAGCGATAACGATTTCACCCTGTTCCACATAAACGCCTTGCGCCAACGTTTCTTTTCGGCTGAAAAATACCACTTGCCCATTGGTTTTTTTCGCTAACGCCCTGGTGTTTTCATCGTCATAGTTTAAGACGGTATAATCCGCTTTTTCCTGTTGCGCAAATACATTACTTTTTGCCGCCGTGTAACCTGCCATATCCCCGTGACGGTCTAAATGGTCAGGAGTGATATTTAATACCGCTGCCGCCACAGGATGAAATGCTTCTACCGTTTCCAACTGGAAGCTGGAAACCTCCGCTACAATTACCGTATCTTCATCTGCAAGAGCAATTTGTTCCGCTAAGGGCAAGCCGATATTACCGCCCAAAAGCATCTTTTTCCCTGCGGCGCGGAAAATCTCCGCCGTAAGAGTTGTAGTGGTGGTTTTACCATTGGTACCGGTAATGGCAATAAATTTGCCCTTGCTGAATAAATACGCCAATTCTAATTCGCCGATGATAGGCAGACCAAGGGACGCCGCCTTTTGCAAAAGAGGCGATTTCAGGGAAACACCGGGACTTGCCACCACTAATGAAAAGGGGGTTAAATCAATACCGCTACCGTCTGCCCCTGCTCCCGTCAAAAAAGCAACGCCTTGTTTCAGCAGTGCTTTTGCGCTGTCGCTTAAAAGCGCTGCCGGTTTATCATCATATAAGGAAACCACTGCATGCTGGCTGCATAAAAACTTGGCAGCGCTGACGCCGCTTAAGCCCGCGCCCACAACCAACACATGTTTTTCGCTTAAAGACAATTTTTCCATTCCAACCAATCCCCCGTTTTCTCCTCTTATAACGTCGTCAGCCAAAGCCCGATGCAGACGGTGATCGCCGCCGCCAGCCAAAAGGAATAAACAACTTTTAATTCCGACCAGCCCAGCATTTCAAAGTGATGATGCAGCGGACTCATACGGAAAATCCGTCTGCCAAAACACTTAAAAGAAAAGACCTGTAAAATTACAGAAAGAGCTTCCATGATAAAGATTGCTCCCATAAAGAGCAGAATCACTTCCGTTTTGGTAATCATCGCCAGCGTCATAAGCCCCCCACCCAAAGCGAGAGACCCTGTATCCCCCATAAATACCTTGGCAGGATAGTGATTATAAAGCAGGAAACCAAGACACCCACCGGCAAGAGCTGCCGCCGCCACGGCAACGTCCAAATAATCTACCCCTAAAATCGGTTCTCTGCCGATGGATACCAGCCCAATCAGCATATAACCCAAAAAAACAATGAAAGAAATACCGGCCGCCAAACCATCCAAGCCGTCCGTCAGGTTGGTGGCATTGGTCATACCTACAATATAAACAGACATCAAAATATAATAGAACCAACCGAAGTCCACCGCTTTATCCAACCCCGGGAATACAATCTCCGTCCCCCTGCCGACTACTTTCACCATTACCCAGCAGAGAACGGCAGCTACAACAAACTGCAAAATCAATTTTTCCTTAGCGGTAAGCCCCAAAGAACGCTTCATAGCGACTTTAATGAAATCATCTAAAAACCCGATAAAGCCAAAGGCTAAGGTAAACCCTAAAATAGCATACAGCTCTCCTGTACCGCTACCCCAAAGAACGGCGCCAATAACGAAGGCAAGCAAAAAGATAATACCGCCCATAGTCGGCGTACCCGCCTTGGCAAGATGCCGTTGGGGACCATCACTGCGAATGGTCTGGCGAAACTTCATCCACCTGAAAATAGGGATAAAAATCGGACCTAAGGCAGCCGATAAAACAAATGCAGTCAATAATGTTGCTAAGGCAATTTTCATGGATAGATTCCTCTTTCCGGTAAAACTTCAAATAAATCGTTTCCTATTATATAAGCTGTGTAATCAATTTTATTTTTTACATAAACAATATAAAATACGCTGTGAATCAATAAAATCCTTTTTACGCTCTTATTTATCTGCCGTTTTTCCGGCAAGCCGTTCTTCCAGATATTTCCTTGCCTCTTCCCTATCGTCAAAGTGTAATGTGACGCCGTTTACCAACTGATAATTTTCATGTCCTTTCCCCGCTATCATAATCAAATCTCCCGATTCCGCCATGGCGATAGCCTTGGCAATGGCAGCCCCCCTGCTTTCTTCTACCAAATACCGGTCCGATACCTTTGTAATCCCTGCTACGACCTGCTCTAAAATAGCGTAAGGATTTTCCGTACGCGGGTTATCAGAAGTAATAATAGCAAAATCACTGTATCTCCCGCCGATTTCTCCCATAATGGGTCGCTTGGTTTTATCCCGGTCGCCGCCGCAACCAAAAACGGAAATTACTCTGCCATGAGTAATCTCCCTTGCCGTGGACAAGACATTCTCCAAGCCGTCGGGCGTATGGGCATAGTCTACCACCACTGCGAAATCCTGCCCACAGTCAACCAGCTCAAAACGACCAGGCACTTGAGGCGCCGTAGCCAGTGCTGATAAAACATCTTCCATAGCAATTCCTTCTGCCAAAAGGGTGGTTACCGCAGCTAAAGCATTGTAAATATTGAATTTCCCAATTAAAGGAATTTTAGCCACATATTCTTTTCCGCCATAGCTAACGGTCAGCTCCGTACCGCTTGCTGTCAGGTGAAAATCTTTTGCCTGTACATCGGCGTCTTCTTCTATGCCATAGGTCCAAATGGGAACATTTGCAGCATTGACAAAGTTGCTTGCCGCATGGTCGTCAAGATTTACTACACCATAAGCAGGAAAATCCGTCTGCTGTTTCAGCATAGCAAAAAGTTTCGTTTTGCTGTAAAGATAATCTTCAAATGTCAAATGATAGTCTAAATGGTCTTGGGTCAGATTGGTAAACACACCTGCCGCAAAACGGCATGCAGAGACTCTTCCCTGCTTTAAAGCGTGAGAGGAAACCTCCATGACGCCATACTTACAGCCGCTTTTCACCATTTCATCAAAGAGCGCAAACAGCTCTAAGGATTCCGGCGTAGTGTTTGTACTGCCGGTGTCTAATTTTCCCGCTACATTATGAATCGTTCCCACCAGCCCCGTAGCATAACCTTGCTGTTCCAATACCCACTTGATTAAATGGGTGGTAGTGGTTTTTCCATTGGTACCTGTTACGCCGATAATCCGCATTTTACGGTCGGGAAATTGATACCACATATTTGCAAGGGCAGCAAGAGTAAGGCGCGTATTCTCCGCCACCAATAAAGATACCCCCTGTGGCAAATCAGGAAGAGTATGAGCGGCAAGAACGGCAACAGCTCCACGACTAACAGCGTCCGTTACATAGTTATGTCCGTCTGTTTTTTCACCTTGAATACACACAAAGATATTACCGGGCTGCACCTTTTGGGAGTTATATTGAATGCCTGTAATGGTTTGCTCTCCGCCGGATTTAATTTCCAATCCTAAGAAAGCGGCAATTTCTGTAAGCTGCATCGTCATTCCTCCAATTCTTCTTATGGACCAACCACAACAGCGCCGGTGTTTTCTTCCTCAAAGATGATTTTTACCGCACTGCCAGATTTTACTTTGGTACCGGGGATTGGCTCTTGTTCTATAACCAAGCCGCTGCCTTCCGACTGCATCGTAAGCCCCATAGCGCCTAAAAGGTCCGCTGCTTCATGCAGTCGTTTCCCTGTTAAATCAGGCACCGTTACCAAACCTTCTTGCCCCTCTACGGCATCCCCTAACCGTAATACCACTTTAGCGCCTTGAGTAACGCTGGAAAAGCCTGCCGGCGTTTGTTTTACCACAACGTTGCCGCTGCCTTCCACTGCTGGCGCAAGCCCTGCAATACGAATGGCTTCCTCTGCATCTGTTTGGGACAGGTTTACCACATCAGGCACGATGATTTGTTTTACTGTATCTTCTTTACCTGTTGCCCCATGGAGTTCTTCCCCTTCCGTATGTTGGGCAGGAATGCCTAAGTAGTGCAGACTATCCTCCATAATCTTTTGAAAGACCGGTCCTGCTACTGCACCGCCCCCGGTGGAAGACCCGCCCGGTTCGTCTACAGCTACCAAAATAACCAATTCCGGGTTATTCACAGGAGCAAGCCCAATAAAGGACGCAACGTATTTGCCGTCTTCATAACCGCCCTTCCCTGCTTTTTGTGCTGTCCCGGTTTTCCCGCCGACGCGATAGCCTTCCACATAACCGGTCCGACCGGTCCCTTGAGATACAACGGTTTCTAAAATCTCGCACATGGTATCCGCCGTTTGCTTGGAGACAACACGGCGAACTTCTTTGGGTGTAAAAGGCGTAATTACATTGCCGTCGTCATCGGTAATTTCTCTCACTACCTGAGGCGCCATCAGCACGCCACCGTTGGCTACAGCGGAAACTGCTGTCACCAGCTGCAGCGGCGTTACGGCAATCCCCTGACCAATAGAAATGGTGGCAATGTTAATATCCCGCAAATCCTCTTCCTTGGTCATAATCCCGGCTGCTTCCCCTGGCAAACGAATGCCAGTAGTACTGCCAATACCAAATGCCCGTAAATACTTATAAAGCAGCCCTTTTTCTTTTTTCTCCAACCGTAAGCCAATTTCTACGAAACCAGGATTACAGGAGTTTTGCACCACTTCCGTAAAAGATTGACTGCCATGTGGACGATAGTGCCGCCAACATTTGATTTTTTCTACCCCTACCTTAATATAACCAGGATCGTAGAATCGTTCTTCTGGCGTTACCAAGCCTTCTTCCATAGCAGCCGCACTGACTAAAATTTTGAAGGTAGACCCCGGTTCATAGGAGTCCACGACCGCTTTATTCCGAAGATTGGCGCTATCATACTGACCATAGCTATTGGGGTCATAGGTCGGGCGGCTCGCCATAGCCAAGATTTCTCCGGTTTTTGGTCGCATCACCACCGCTACTGCACCTTTGGGTTTATTTTCAGACGCCATTAACAAGTCAAGTTCCCGTTCACAGAAATATTGTATGGTCTCATCAATGGTCAAAGATACGTTATAACCGTCAACAGGAGAATTATAACGGTGTACTGCTTGAGGTATCTGACGGCTTTTAGCGTCATATTCTGCAACAGTGCTGCCATCCGTTCCCTTGAGAATCTCATCCATGGAAACTTCAATACCGTCCAACCCCTGATTGTCAATGCCGGCAAAACCTAATACATTGGCAGCCAATTGTCCTTCCGGGTAAAACCGCTGGGTTTCCTGAATAATACTGATACCCTTGAAACTTTTCTCCTGAATTTTTTCCGAAGCAGTAAAATCCACCTTCCGCTTAATCCACTCAAAAGAACGCCCGGATTTTATTTTCTTTAATACTGTGTCATAATCCAGTTCTAACGTTTCACTTAAGAACTTGGCAACCTCTTCTTGTTCCTCGGTTTTAATTTCGGGGGGAGACACCGCAATAGAGTCCGCCGTAATACTCACAGCCAATTTATTGCCATTGCGGTCCAGGATATCGCCACGGCTTGCCGCCACAGGCTTTTCCCGAATACGCAAACTTTCCGCTTTTGCCTGGAGCTCATTGCCCTGGACAAACTGAAGCCACCCCAAGCGGAAAATAACGGAAAAGAAGCAAACCGACGCCATAATAAAAACAAATACAATTCTTCGCCGCATACTTAGCCTTGTAAATCGCAATCCCATTCACCTCTTAGGTCTTATTCCTTACCAAAAACTGCTGATACACGGAAATAAGCTGTTTTATTCAAAAAACAGCTTATTTAATGCTAAAAAAACAGGATGTGCATTTTTCTCTTCTTCTACGGGCGTCTCATTACTGTCTGCCACCGCTGCCGCCTGATTGTCCGGCTCTGCGGGAGCAACTGCATTCGCTGGGGAAACGCCGTCCATTGCGACATAATAAACATTTTTCCCATTCGGCGCTATCATACCCAACTCAGTTCTGGCTAATGTCTCAATTCTTTTTAGAGAGCTTTTTTCTTCGATTTCCAAAGTCAAACGGTGGTTTTGATTTTCTATGGTTTCAATATCCGCTTTTAAGGCATTAATGGTATAGCCGCCCATAGTAATTTTCGCCGCCATAAAGGTATACAACATCGCCAAGGAAAACATACAGAGAATGCCGACTACCAAAACCAGCTTATCTTTGCGAAGGGCAACTTTCTTATCTACACCGTTATATTCGACAACCTGTAAATATTCTTGTTCCTCTCCGTTATAGTCCGGCAAATCGTATTCGTATTCACTCGCATACACATCTCTTTTAGCTGCTATCACTCTATGCATCCTCCCACTCGTTTAGAACTTTTCCGCCACGCGGAGCTTTGCGCTCCTTGCCCGTGGATTGGCAGCAATCTCCGCCTCGTCAGGTAAAATCGGTTTCTTACTGATAATCTTTATCTGCGGTTTTTTGCCGCACACACACACAGGCAACTGGGGAGGACAAGTACACCCTTTTGCCAGCTCTTTCATAATGTTTTTCACAATTCGGTCTTCCAAAGAATGAAAAGAAATCACACAAAGCCTACCGCCGGGATTCAAACAGCGGACAGCCTCCGGCAGCGCCCGTTCCAAGACGCCCAACTCATCGTTAACGGCAATCCTGAGCGCCTGAAAACAACGCTTCGCTGGATGCTGTTCCTCTTGCCGCGCCCCTGCCGGCACAGCCTTTTTAATCAGGGTCACCAATTGTCCCGTCGTTTTAATAGGTTCCTGTTTTCGTTCTTCTACAATAAACTTTGCAATACGGCGCGCCCATTTTTCTTCCCCATAGAGCCAGAAGATATTGTTTAATTCGTCTTCTGTTCCCTCGGCAAGAATATTGGCAGCCGTTTTCCCTATCTCAGGATTCATTCGCATATCCAGCGCCGCGTCCTGCATATAGCTAAAGCCGCGGTCTTTGTTATCCAGCTGATAAGAAGAAACACCCAAATCCATCATAATGCCGTCTACACCGAAAATATTTCGTTCTGCCAAAATTGCAGCCAAGTTAGAAAAATTAGCTTGGACGATTTCCACTCTGTCACCAAACTTCGCTAGACGCTTCCGTCCTTCGGCGCAAGCCTCTCCGTCTTGGTCGATAGCAATCAGCTTGCCGTCAGGCGCGGACTGTTCCAGCAGATAACGGGAATGTCCCGCTCCACCCATGGTACAATCCACAAAGACTTTGCCCTGCTGCGGTAAAAGCATGTCCACTGTTTCGTTACGCAAAACACTGATATGATTGAATTCCATTTTGCTTTTTCCGCCTCTTCCCTTCTTGGATCAATGGTCAAATGGTTATAAATCAAAGTCTACCAGTTTTTCGGCAAGGGTTTCATAATCAGCGGAAGCTGCGTCATTATAGGCTTGCCATTTTTCTTTATCCCAGATTTCCACACGAGTAGAAACGCCAACTATCACCACATCTTTGGTAAGTTCTGCATGTTCTCGTAAGTTTTGCGGCAAGAGAACTCGGTTTTGCTTATCCGTTTCTCCTTCGGTAGCCCCGGAAAAGAACATACGAGCAAAAGCCCGCGCGTCTGCTCTGGTAAAGGAAAGGGCTTTTAGTTTATTCTCCATCACTTGCCATTCGGCTTGGGAATAAACAAATAAGCAGTGGTCTAACCCTTTGGTCACAACGAACTTATCGCCCAGTTCATCGCGAAACTTGGCAGGCATGGTTAATCTGCCTTTGGCGTCTATGGTATGTTGATATTCGCCCATGAACATAACCGACAAGCTCCTTTCCGAAAGAAAATCTATTTGGTTTAACCACTTTCAACCACTTTCCCCCACTTATTCTATAAAAGTAGTCTATTTCCTGCCGGAATTAAGAAATTTTTCAAAAAAGTTTAAAAAAATACAAAAAACAAGAACCAACCAAATAGCTGGTTCTTGTTTTATTTCGTAACAACTTTCTCCACTCTATAAAGCGGAATGATGCGAATACTTTTTCCGCCAAACAAGCAGCAGCAACACAGCGGCTAAAGAGGCGGCGCATAGAACAGACGCCAACACGAAACGACTGTCGTCTCCTGTGTTAGGAATATCTGTATCTTTATGGGACTCTTGTTTATCATCTTTTCCTTGGTGAGAATCATTGCCATTACCGGATTTATCATCGGTATTATCACCCGTTCCTGGCTTATCCTTCCCGGGGTCGTCGCCTTTCGGATCATCTTTTGGACTGTCTTTCGGGTCTTCCCCCTTTGGTGTATCATCCTTAGGTTCGTCGGGAGTAGATTCCGTCTGGTTAGTAAAAGCTACCACATTGCCGCCCTGCCCCACTTCACCTTCACCGGAAGAGACCACACCGTCAACAGCCGCAACAGTGACGCCATCTACTTTGACCACCGGGAAATCAGCAACAGCTGTTTCTTTCACTTCATAAACCGTGCCGATAGGCACATCTTTCAGGGTCAGGGACTGACCGTCTTTCAGCGTAAAGGTATATTCGCCTACAATAAAGGAAAAATCATCTGCGGCAGGTTCTACGCCTTCCGCGATGCTGCCGCCTTCAAATTCATAGAACCCCACCAAATCCCTGCCATAAGCGTCTTTTAAGGTCAGCGTGAAAGCAAATTCCTTTGTGCTATCTTCTTTCGCCTCCTTTACCGTCTTGGTAATGGTTAGACTATCTTTCGGGAAGGGGTCTTTCGGCACATCTGGGTCGTCGATTTCCACCGTCTTGTAATTGGTAAATGCAACTTCGTTATCGGACGGCGCAAGTTCCATCACGCCGGAGGAGAAGATGCCGCCTGTTTCATCCACCCATTCGCCGTTGATTTCAGCCGTCGGATAATCTTCCGTAACAACTTCTGTTACTTCATAACTACCGTCGACCGGCAGCCCTTTTACCGTAATATATTGTCCGTGTTTCAGGGTGAAAGTGCCGCTGCCGCAGAACAGATAGCCGCTCTCAGCCGGCTCTACCCCGTCTATGGAGCTGCC
>CATIYQ010000105.1 GCA_949739465.1 uncultured Peptococcaceae bacterium
CCAGGATTTGACTGCAATTTTCGATGACCGCTTTTATTTGTTCTATAGGAGCCGGAATGGTCGCTACCGTATTCAACACCGTCAAATCTTCCCGCTTTACGCCAAAGTCACAAACAAACTCCAGCGCTTCTTCCAGATATACCCCGGCAACGCCGGCAGTGATAATCCCCAAACCGCCTTTTCTCCCTAATTTGAAATCATCATATTGGCTGTTCAGATAGTCTTGCGCCTCCGCCAGACGGGCGATGACGGCGCGGTGCTGCTCCATGCAGATAGCAGCTCCCGCCTTGGTATATTTATTAATATCTTTTTCCAGGATAATATCAGATTTGTCAGGCAACACTCGTTCTTCATAGGTCAGCTGACTATGTGTTTGAGAGACATTGGTGACAGAACGGACAAAGACAGGACCGCCGATTTGCTCAGAAAGTTCAAAAGCCAGAATTGTCATATCATAAGATTCTTGGACCGTAGCAGGCTC
Organism: uncultured Peptococcaceae bacterium; assembly: GCA_949739465.1. GTDB lineage: Bacteria > Bacillota > Dehalobacteriia > UBA4068 > JAAVYR01 > JAAVYR01. The sequence continues at coordinate 482 of CATIYQ010000105.1, forward strand.
AAGCATAGGCATATCCGCCATTTGGGCAAAGCCTCTTACGTCCTGCTCCGGCATACCGGCACTCACCCCCGGGTCATCACAAACATAGATGACCATACCGCCTTTACAGCCGGAATAGGCAATAGAAGCAAGGGCGTCAAAGGCTACGTTTAAGCCGGACATCTTCATGGTAACAAGGCTTCTTTTCCCTGCCCAAGCTGCCCCAGCCGCTACTTCCAATGCCACCTTCTCATTAACGCTCCACTCTACATAAGTACCGTCTAAATCTTTCCGTTTTAATAAGCCGATAATTACTTCCGAGGAAGGCGTTCCGGGATAGCCCGATACCACCTTCACTCCTGCCCGCAGCGCGCCTAAGCCCACTGCGTCATTACCGGAAACAATTTTCTTTAACATTGCCATTGTCTCGTCCTCCTTTTGCCCTACAAAAAAAACTCCCATTTTCACATGGGAGTTTTTGATTTTAAAACCATACATTTTTTATGAAACAGCCACTACCCATTTACGCAATATGAAACTAACCCCCAATCAAATGATGGTGGTTATGATGGATAGCAACCATGGAGATGCCATTTTCTAATTGCAATTGATTGTATTGTTTTGCACTCATTTTCGTCAATCCTTTGCAAATATGATTACACGATTTATCATAGCACCAACAAGCCAGGTTGTCAAATAGATTCTTATTCAGCCATCTGGATATTTTTCCGCTTTACGCCTGTCCAGTTTTCCATCGAAGTGTCGCCAAAGCCTGCCACTACCAGGGAGCCGTCTGTTTTTACCCCCACGATGCGGTCTTGGAGCATATAAATATCGGCAATGCCCGTCCAGTCCTTCACTTCCGGCAAATAACCCCAGTGGTCGGCGTGTCCTGCCAACAAAACAGTACCGTCCGCCTTTAGTCCCAAGGTATCCCAACCATCTGTCGCAATGGCGACAATCCCCGTCCAGTCCTCTACATTACAAGAACCGTAACGATTATCCCCGACCGCCACTACCGTACCATCTTTCTTTAAACCTACGCTGTGATTCGCTCCAGCAGCAACCGCCACAATATCCGTCCAGTCGTCTACATTGCACTGACCGAAATCTTCGATACCTTTACCGCCAGCAACAACAACAGTGCCGTCAGATTTCAGTCCCAGTGTATGCGCATAAGCGGAAATGGCAACGATGTCTTTCCAATCCTCTACTTCACAATTGCCCCAAGCGTCATAGCCATAAGCTACTACCGTACCGTCGGTTTTTAATCCCACCGCATAGTCGCACCCCACAGCAAGAGCCGCAATATCCGTCCATTTTTCCACTTGGGTAATATCAAAATCCTTACGACCAATGGCAACAACCGTACCGTCAGATTTTAGTCCAAAGGTGTTAAAGCTGCCCGCCGCCACAGAAACAATATCCGTCCAATCTCCTACTTCACATTGCCCACAGGTGTTGTCGCCCATAGCCAGGACAGTGCCGTCCTCTTTCAATGCCACAGCGTGCCAAAGACCTCCGGCAACGATTTGGGGATTTGCGCCGATTTCCATTTTTTGAGTGGGCGCTTCAGGGGTATCCTTGCACACTACCAAACACAAGGCAGTCAAAAGACACAACCCCGCCGCCAATACACCTGTTTTCTTTTTCTTTTTTTCACCCATTCCGCTCATTTCTTTCTCCTTGTGTTCCTGCTGCTTTCTTGGATATCTTTATAAGAAAAGCCAGCAGAAATCCTTCTACCAGCCTTTTTACACAAAAAACCTATTGATTTTCGTTTTTGTCATTTCCTTTATTGTTTTCGTTGTTTTCAACGTTTTCGTTATCTTGGTTTCCTTGTTCCCCTTGATTTTGGGTCTGCTTATCTTTCACCTGTTGGATTTGATTTACCAAAGCGTCAGCGTTTTTGCTCAGTTCCGCATCATCTTTGACTAAATCTTGGTATACTTTGGCGCTGTCATAGGCGGCGTCAACACCATAAGTCGCATAGACGAACATAATATGAAGATAGTTCACAGACCAGTTCGTGGGGTCTAACGCTAACGCTTTGTCAAAAGCGGCTTCCGCCCCTTCGCTGTAACCGATAACCCAATGGGCGTTAGCAATTTTTGCATAGATGTCTGCTTCCGCCGTTGCGTTTAATTCTGCAGGTTTGTTTGCCAAAGCTCTTTCATAATATTCAATCACATTGGCATAGCTGGTTGGCACTTCATTGAACCGTTCTGCTTCTGTCAACAATTCCCCTTGGGCTTGATAAAGAGACGCGATATTTACTAAAATACCGTAATCGTCCGGTTTTGCCGCCAATTCTTCTTTTGCCTTGGCAATGGATTCATCATAAGCGGCTAATTGATTTTCCAATTGTTCAGGGCTGATGCCTGTGCCGAAGTCAGGAGACTGCCAAATAAAGTAACTGCCCAAAAGACCAAAAATTAAAATTGCCACAACAATGGTAAGCAATGTTTTCTGATTTTTGGTTGTATTGCGAATTTTTTGAATAACCACGTTTTATTTCCTCCTAAATATACCAGATATCCCCGTCTGACTTAAAAGCCTGTCTCATATTATAATGACTGAAAATGAAAATAATATGAAAAAACAACCGCGTCTTTACAGCCATAGAAATATGATAATCAAAAACGGCGCAAGTGTCAACCGAATTAAAACACGATAATACAATTTAAGAGAATTGACTATACGTCAATTTCATTCTCGCATTCCTCTGATTGAACACAAAGACAGCTATGACATACACCGTAAAACTCCAACCGATAACGATGAATTTCTCCGCAACCGCAATGAGTCCGGTTAAGCGTGGAACATTCCCGCATCGGTTCGTCAATATCATAAATCCGACCGCAACGCTCACAAACAAAGTGGTCGTGCATCTCTATATTAGCGTCAAAACGGCTGACGCCTTTGCCATAGTTCAACTCTTGCGCCATGCCATCCGACACCAGAAGCTGCAAATTGCGGTATACCGTTCCTAAGCTAATATTAGGCATATCCTTTCTCGCTTCGCCATAAACCCATTCTGCCGTAGGATGACGCTTGGTCTCAGATAGAATCTGCCAAATCAACGCTTTTTGTTTGGTCATTCGTTTCTGTTTCCCCGGGCTCTTTAAACAAACCTTTTCCGTCATGGCTACCACCTGCTGTTTCTGTTTCTTTCTAATTCAAATGAGACAGCTCTATTGCCGCCTGTTCGACACCTAATTCGCTGGCAAATACCTTTTGCATCTCACCTACCAACTTAGAAAAGCGGTATTCCGCATTAAGAAAATCATTGATTTCCGGATACATGCTCAAGGTAAAATACATATCATCCAACTCTTTTTCTAAAGCAGGATTTTCCTGCTGTCCCAAATGGGCAACCTGAGCGCGCATTTGCAATGCCCGAAAGCTGGTTAAAAGCTCCAAGGAGGATTCATTTTTCCCGACAGCTTCCTTTGCCTTTTGATATGCCGCAAACTCCGGGCTGTTCTTTAACATTGCCGCCAATTCATGGCAGCCTGCCAATATTTTCGATGTTTGTAAATTGATTTCATCTCTCATAATTTCATTCTACCATATCTTAAATTATCTATCAATATTCATTCCTATTAGCCTTGATGCTTTTTCTGATTATGTTCCATCAAAAATCTCCCCAGAAAACGTCTATGAATTTGGATAGCGTTTTCCGGACAAAGTTCCTGGCAACAAAAACAGCAAATACACTGCTTTTCATCGATTTTCGGAATCTTATTTTCCATTGTCATAGCATGAGGCGGACAATGGCTCACACATTTTCCACAACCAACGCAACGGCTTTTATCCACCTTTACCCTGGGTTTTATGGCGTTATCCAACCAATCCGATAAAAACCGAGGCAGCTTAGTGTTATAAAAATGAATGGGACGAGAATCGGGCAACTGCAAATCGGCAATCCGCAAATCAGCAATAGCCTTACCAAGAACGCTGATTTCCTCAGACTGCAATAAACCGCGCGCGCTTGCTGCCGCAAGCATTGGCACATCGTCCTGATTCATACCGAAAACGCCTGCCCCCACCCAATCTACCGCGTAAGGGTTTTGCCCCATAATGAGCGCACCAACCTGCCTAGGACTGCCCCCGGATGGACCGTTCCCTTCCATAGCGACAATGCCATCAATCAAACTGAAAACAGGCTTTGCCGTCTCGCAGACATCTACCAGAAGATGAGCAAAATCATGATATTCCGGCAAACGCAAATGATAGTCCACCTTTGCCATACCGGCAATAACGCCGTACATATTTTTCGTCGCACCGCTATACATCATCATGGAGTGGGTTTTCAGCTTGGCAAGGGAAATGATAGCGTCCGCTTCCACCATGGCTTTTACCATAGGAAAGGTATTAGCCCGTTCCTTCCCTACGCTGGGCACATCTATTACCGACACATCATAATTTAATTCACTGCCGGTCCGCTCCGCCACTTCCACAAGACCGCTTTCTTTATAAACCGCTTTTAGCAGTCCGGGCAAAAATGGACCGCCGGGACTATCGCCGATAATCACCCGCGCGCCTCTTTCGCGAAAATAGGCTGCTACCGTCTCTACTACAGCGGGGTGAGTAATAACGGCGCTTTCAGGAGATTTCCGCATCAAGAGATTGGTTTTTAAAAATACGGTTTGCCCCGCACCCGGCAGATAGGCGTCTGCGCCCAACAGGTCCAACCCCTGCCGAAAGGCAAGCCAAACCGCTTCTTTATCATAAGAATCACATTGACATAAAGCAACCTGTTCCATATGTACGCCTCATTTTTTCCTCTGCCTTTTTGCAGATAAGTCCCTGTTATTTTACCATACTCCGCCCATAAAAACAAAAACATTTCTTTCCAACTACAAGTAGGGTTAAATCTGCTTATAAGAAAACTTCATAGATACAAGCACCATTGCAGAGCGAAAGAATACTATGAAAAAAAATGATTCTTTTAGGAGGAATATCAATGAAAATACATACAATCAAAAAAGGAGAAACCTTATGGCAAATCGCCCAAAGCCATAAACTAACCTTAGATGAATTAATGGATGCCAACCCACAAATCACTAACCCCAACCAAATTTACATCGGCGATAAAGTATTCATCCCCGAGAAGGACACAAGACCACAACCGCCAAAATGCCCGCCCGGCTGCCGCCCCGTTCGTCCCCAACCCAGAGCAGAAGAAGCCGCAGCCTCTTACAGTGACTTTGAATTAGACTCCGACTATGCAGCCATGCCCGTAAGCAGCAAATATTACGCCACTGATAAGGACGAAAAGAACTATTATAGTGATAAATACCGTTCTAAATATGAAATGGATTATGTTAGCCCCGAAGGTGACCGCTATCACTGCCATTGTCATGAATATGACGATGATGAAATAGACAAATGGCATCCCGGTCAAAGCAAACCTTATGTTCATACCGTAAAAAAAGGAGACACACTCTATAAAATCGCCAAAGAAAACGGCTTTACCGTCCAACAATTGTTAATTGTAAATCCGCAGCTTACCGAAGATAAAATCATTTATCCGGGAGATAAAGTCTTCATTCCTTCCCGAGATATGCTGGCACAAATCCCTATGCCTCTTTCCGGTGCAAGCAACAGAGAATTAATTGATTATCTGGAAGGGGACGAATATTATCTGGTTTGTCCTTATTGCGGACATAAAATGAGACGGTAGCCAATTTTTCTATCTTGACTTTCTGCCTGCCCATGGTACAATATCCAAGAAAAACCAGGAACAAAAGAAAGAAGGTCAAGCCATGTACGATACCGTGAAAATCGTTGTAACCATTGCATTTTTTCTCATTGCAGGCTTCGCCATTTTCAGCAATCTCAAAAAGAAAAAAGGCAACTAATCTGTTACATCAAAAAAGAAGAGCAAAATTGCTCTTCTTTTTTATTTTATATAGGATTGGACTATTCCGTCACATCACCTTCAACTGTCTCTGTTTCCGCTGATCGTTCTAAAGGGAAGTCCGCAGCAAGCAACTCACCAAACTGTTCCAGACTACCATGCCAATCAACATGTTCTCCGCCTTCCTCCCCAATAAGGAAAGTTTTCATACCGATTTCATGGGCAGGCATATCCTCCGCCAGGTCATTACCCAGCATGACGCAATGTTCTGCCGGAACGTCAATGTTCTTGGCAATTTCCTGGAAAAATCCCGTATTGGGTTTACAAAAATGCATATTTTCCATACCCGTTACAAAATCAAATTGAGCCGGGTCCAAACCTGCCCAACGCACCCGTTCTTCTATGGCAACAAGAGGCATAATGGCATTACTAGCAACAGCAATTTTATAGCCTTTTTCTTTTGCCAAAGCGATTAACGCCTGGTTTTCCGGGCAAGGTTCTACAAATTCTCGATATTGAGGAAACACGTTGGTATAAAACTCCACCAAACGATTCCATACTTGATCTTCATTAAGCCCGAATACTCTGGCAAAATGCTCCATAAACACATTTTTACAAAATAAATAAGGATTGGCATGAGACACCATAAAAGCGCAAGACTTCATCACTTGCCCGACAAATGCCTCAATGGGAACAATGTCCTGAAAATATTCTGCCATGCCCGTCATATAGGCTTTATTAAACTGCTCCAAATCCATTTTGCAAAGAGTACCGTCTAAATCAAATAAAATTCCTTGATTCATATTTGCCTCCGGTATTTATTCTTGGGTTATTGCTCCAAACGGTCAAGAATCCCTGTCAAATCATCTTTGCTGAAGTAATATTTCTTACCGCAAAAACCGCAAGTCAATTCTACCTGTTCCATCGTCTCCCGCATATCCAGAAGTTCTTCCTCACCCAATCCGGCAAGAGACCCTTCCAGTTTTTCCCGAGAGCAATGGCACTGAAATTTAATATCGTCTTTATACTCTAAAATCTCATAATCTATCCCTGCCATAATTTGTTCCAACATGACCTCAGGCGTATCACCACGGTCAATCATGGCGCTTACCACAGGAGAAGACAAGATGTTTTTTTCTAATTGTTCGGCTGTTTCTTCCGTTGCGCCGGGAAGGAGCTGAACCATATAGCCCCCGGCAGCGGACACATGATAATCTCTGTCTATCATCACGCCCAGCGCCAACGCTGTCGGCACCTGCTCCGACTCTACATAATAATTGCTGATATCATCAGCAATCTCCCCGCTCAAAAGAGACACTGTCCCGACATATGGCTCCCCAAAACCCATGTCTTTGATAACATGAAGAAAACCCTCTGGACCAACAGCCTGTCCCACGTCTAACTTGCCGGGCGCTTTATCCGGCACCACTACAAGGGGGGATTCCACTCGTCCTCGCACCGTGCCGTCTGCTTCCGCTACCGCAATGAGCTGTCCTAGAGGACCGTTCCCCTCTACTTTCAAGGTGATCTGGTCCTGTTCTTTTAAGGACAATCCCATAATTACTCCGGCAGTGAGCAGCCGTCCCAAAGCGGCGGTAGCCACAGGAGAAGACTGTTGGCAAAGACGCGCCTCTTCACACAAATCTGTTGAACGAATTGCCCAAAACCGCACCTGTCCGTTTTTGCTGATTCCTCTTAGACAATAATCTGCCATGATATCTTCTCCTTTCTTACCATCCCGCATAACCAGTTTAACCGGCAATAGCGTCATTTAAAGCGTCAACCAGCGCATCTACATCAATACCGTGCGCAGTCGCCCCTTGTTCGATATTTTCAAAACGTGCAGCCATACAGCCCAGACACCCCATGCCGAATTCCATGAAAACAGCAGCAGTTTCCGGCCAGGTTTGCACCGCTTCCAAAATGCTCATTTCTTTGGTAATGGTATCCATATTTCCACCTCCTTACACAGACACTATGAGTATACACCACAAAAACCCTTTTTGTAAATATTTCCCTTTTTACTCATTTTTATACGGCATTGGCATTATTTTTCTTTTCATAAAAAGGACTGCCGTTCCAACAGCAGTCCTTTTTGAGATTAATAATTCTTTGCCAGTTCTTGGAAGAAACTTTGCGGGTGAGCGCATAATGGGCAAACCTGAGGCGCTTCCGTACCCACATAGATATGACCGCAATTTCCGCATTGCCATACGATTTGCATTTCTCTTTTGAATACAGTGCCATTTTCTACATGTTCAGCTAAGATTTTATAGCGTTCTTCATGGTCCTTTTCCACCGCGGCAGCCTTACGAAACAGTTCCGCAATGACCGGGAAACCTTCTTCATCGGCTTCTTTTGCCATTCTTGGATACATGGCGGTCCATTCTTCGTTTTCTCCGCAAGCAGCATCCTTTAAGTTTTCGGCAGTAGTACCGATGCCGTCTAACAATTTGAACCAAACTTTGGCATGAGCCTTTTCATTATCGGCTGTTTCCGTAAAGATAGCGGCAATTTGTTTATAGCCTTCTTTGTCTGCCACAGAAGAGAAATAGGTATATTTATTTCTCGCCATAGACTCCCCTGCAAATGCTTCCCATAAGTTTTTCTCTGTTTTACTTCCTTTTAATTCCATTGTAAAAATGCCTCCTCTTTCTTATTTTACTTCATTTCGACAAACATCTTTTTCTTTACATGACAGATGGGACATTCCCAATCCTCCGGTAAATCGGCAAAAGCCACGCCTTCTTGGGCTTCATCATAAATATGCCCGCAAATCATGCATTGATATCGTTTTCCACCGGCATTAGAACCGACAGTCTCCACCGTCTTTTCGATAGGCAAAGCTTGACCGATGACAGCGCCGCCTTGGGCTTTCCGTTCATGGTAATGAGCATAGGTCATTGGCGTTTTATCATTTCTTACTGCGTCGGTGATTTCACAAAGAAACAATGTGTGACTGCCCACATCTATCGCCCCCGTTAATTTGCAGTCAATCTGAGCGGCAATACCGTCTGTCAACACCGGACAACCGTCAGCGTTGATATCATGAGGAAAATCTGCAAACTTATC
>CATIYQ010000106.1 GCA_949739465.1 uncultured Peptococcaceae bacterium
CTGCGCTACTTTCTGCAAACACCTTTTTCATTCAAATATTTTATTTTGTGAGGAAAGGATGTCTTTTATGAAAAAAATGACGAAAATACTTCTGTGTGCCCTATGCTTGTTCCTTTTATGCACACAGGCTGTTTTTGCCGACGAAGCTGCCCATGAAGCGGTAAATGAATCCTTGCCGCTCTGGAGCATGATCCCATTTGCTTGTATGTTGCTTTCTATTGCTGTATTCCCCTTAGTAAAACCAGAATGGTGGGAAAAGAATATGCTGAAAGTTGCCATCGGCTGGTCTTTGCTCTTCTTAGTACCATTCGCTGCCGCTTACGGCGTAGGAGAAGCGATGTTCCGCGTATTGGAATCTATCCTGCTTGACTATATCCCCTTCTTGGTTTTATTACTTGGTTTGTTCGTAGCAGCCGGCGGTATTGCTGTCAAAGGCACTCTCGTTGGCACTACCTTTATGAACATTATCATCTTGGCTATCGGCACCGCTCTTGCCAGCTGGATTGGCACAACAGGCGCTGCCATGCTCATGATTCGTCCTTTAATTAAGGCAAATGCATGGCGGGCAAGAAAAGCCCACATCGTTGTGTTCTTCATCTTCACCGTTGCCAATATGGGCGGTTGTCTTACCCCCCTCGGTGACCCGCCGCTCTTTATGGGTTTCAACCGCGGCGTACCTTTCATGTGGACCATGAAATTATTGCCATTGATGTTGGTTAACTTTGCACTCTTAATGGTACTCTTCGCTATCATCGACCATATCCGTTGCAAACAGGAATACGCAGCCGGTCGTTCTCCTAAGGATATGATTGGTAACGAAGACGCCAAAGAAAAAATCTCCATCGAAGGCGGTCACAACGTTATTTTCATCGCCATGGTTATTTTAGGCGTTATCCTCTCCGGCGTATTGCCGCTCAAAGTTGACTTCTTCGCCAACGGCAACGGCATCACCGTATTCCCTGATGTTGTATTCCCATATGCCACTTTGTTAGAAATCATCATCATCTTGTTGGCAAGCTATCTCTCTATGAAAACCACCAAACGTTCTACCCGTCAGTTAAACGGTTTCAACTTTGGTCCTATTGAAGAAGTTGCAAAGCTCTTCATCGGTATTTTCCTTACCATGATTCCCGCTATTGGTATCTTGAAAGTACACGGCGCCGAACTGGGCATCACCGAACCATGGCAAATGTTCTGGGCAACCGGGTTATTATCCTCCTTCTTGGATAACACCCCAACTTACCTGGTATTCTTACAAACTGCCGGTACTTTAGGCGCAACCACAGGGGTTGCCACCTCCGTTGGTATGGTAGCGGAACAGGTCTTGATTGCTATCTCCGCAGGGGCTGTATTTATGGGTGCAAACACCTACATCGGTAACGCGCCAAACTTCATGGTAAAAGCCATCGCAGAAGAAAACGGCGTAAAAATGCCTTCCTTCTTCGGTTACATGGCATGGTCTTTCGGGCTTCTCGTACCGGTGCTTATTGTTGATACATTCATTTTCTTCCTGTAAGAAATAAACTTATCTTCCATTAAAAATAACAACCATTTCACAAAAACCTCTGCCTGGCACTTTACCCGGCAGAGGTTTTTTGTATGAAAACACATTGACTTTCCAAGGATTATTCATTAGAATGTTAAGGGATTGCCCTTAACATTCTAATGAAGGAGATTACCCCTTTGATAAAATGCTATCGTCGGCTTTGTATCTATTACCAAAATGGGATTTGCTTAAAAGACTCTATTACTATAGATAGAAAAGGGTTTTGCGCCGATTATCTTGACACACAAAAAAGTGAGTTATTTCGGTTAAAAAAGAAACTGAGCGAACAATGGAATCAAGAAACAAATAAGTAACAGGGGTATTGCCCCTGTTACTTTATATTCTACTTCTTTATACTATTCCGCTTCATCATCTTTATTATCTTCGTCAAATTCGCCTTCATTCATTTCAGGAAAATCCAGTAATTGAGACACGGTCATGCAAAAAGCATGGGCAATTTTGTTTAATGTTCGAATTCCGGGACTGTCTGTCCGCAGCGTCATAATATCGCTAATCGTCCCTTGGGGAACGCCTGACATTTTGGCAAGGGCGTTAGGAGAAATATTTCTTTTTCGGCATAGCTCAGTAATTCGCATTCTCAGGGCTTCACAATATGTCACGAAACAAATCTCCTCTCCTGATTTTCTATCATTAGGATATAACGGAATTCCCTTAACTTTAAGGGTAAACCATTAGCATGAAAAATTTATAGAAAAGAGATAACATACTGCATTCATATTATTTCACAATATAGAACTTATTTGCACGATCTCGCTTTTTATCGATGACTCGCTCGCCTTCCTCCCGATATACATCTGTAATCAGTCCGGTAAAGGTTAAGTCCTTGCCACAATAAGGACAATACCAAATACCCCGGTCATGGGCGGAATAAGACACTTGATTACAGTTTTCACAGCGTTTATAAGACATCTCCTATCACACACTCCTTCCTCCCACAAAACACATGGTCCTTTAGGATTAGTCTACCACCTATCCCCCGGAGAATGTTGCCTGTTTCTGTCGGGAAGAGAAGGAAATATTCCCCCTTTTTCCGCACAATAAAAAGAGGACTGCCAAGGCAGCCCTCTTTTTTTTCTTTGATATTTATGACGCCGTATTTTAGTTTACTTTGACATATTGGGCGGAAATCCAGCCTTCTTTGCCGTCGCTCAATTTGATTTTATACCAATTGCCGTCTGTACCGGCTTTGGTTTCCAATAAGTTGTACTTTTCGCCCTTTTTCACAGAACCCACTTTGGCATAGGTGGTACCTGCACCGCCCCGCACATTGAGACTCTCGGCGTTAATGGTGATGGTTTTGGTTGTGGTCGTAGTATTTCCGTTGTTATTTGACGTGGTCGTATTGCCATTGTTGTTCGGTGTCGTAGTAGTGCCGCCATTATTGGTCGGGGGTGTGGTAGGCGTCGTTGTACCGCCATTATTTACGCTTGCTTTTAATTCATCTAATTGGGTCTGGATTGCAGCAGTCCGTTCGCCAACAATTTTTTCCACATAGCTTTGGGATACCAACGGGTCGTCAGCAGAGCCGGGCATTGCAGTTACGGCTTGTACCACTTGCCCCAATACAAAGCCCACCGTCAAACATACCAAAGACCCCAAAGATAAGAGAATCATTCCTTTTTTATTATTCATACCAGTTCCCCCTTAATTAAACTATGATTCAGATTCCAAAGAATTTGTTTATTTATTTTCACCGGCTGCCACCGCCCCACGGGAGAGAATCCCCAGCTTGTAAGCGCCAACGGTGATGATGACCACCATACAACAAAGAATGAGTAACGCCTGTGAAGAGCCAACCATGCTCATGACTACCGCGCACAGGCTAAACGCACCCGTAATACCATAAATAACCAATACCGCTTTGGTTTGGGTCAAACCTCTTGCCAACAGACAATGATGCAGATGTCCTTTGTCCGCTTTGAAAATAGGCTGATGATTCTTCATGCGACGGATAATAGCGAAAAAGGTATCCAGAATAGGAATGCCCAAAATAGCAACAACCACAAAGACAGAAATGACCGTCGCCGTCTTTGCCACGCTAATTACCGATAACCCTCCCAACACAAATCCTAAAAATAGTGAACCGCAGTCCCCCATGAAGATTTGAGCGGGATGAAAATTATACTTCAAGAATGCAATAGCCGAACATGCCAGGAACAACGCTAACGCCGCCGCAATCATCTGTCCCCGCCACAGAGAAATCACCACCATAGTAAGAGCCGAGATTGCCGAAACGCCTGCCGCCAAACCATCCAAACCGTCAATAAGATTTACCGCATTGCTAACTCCCATGAGCCAAATCACCGTCAGCGGCCAAGCAAAAATCCCCAGAGAAACCACTTGGTTATTAAAAGGATTGGTAATAAACTCTACGGGAGAAACCATGGCGCAAAAGATAAGGGACGCCAGGAACTGTCCGAAGAGCTTCATCCAAGGAGAGATACAATAGATGTCGTCAATAACCCCGATTAACACCACCACTGATGCGGAGATGACCAAGCCCACACCGGGACCTTCCATATATCCGGACCCCAGCACTGCCAGGACAAACCCCAGATAAATAGCGATACCGCCCATACGGGGAATCAGCCCTTTATGGACTTTGCGCGGGTCTGGCTTATCTACCACACCCAGTTTTATAGCTAATTTTTTCACAAACGGCGTTGCAATCAGCGTTACCAGGATTGCAATGACCATCCCCTTTAACATCGGAAGCATAGCTTTCTCCCACCAAATACCCATTCATCTTTTTTCGACTGCAACGCAAGTCAATTAGTAATAGTTTAATCTTTTTATACAAAAAATGCAATCCTTATCTGAATTCTGTTTTATTATACCAAAATTCCCATCTGTTTGCACTATCTATTTTACAGGGAACGACATAAATCTACCTGAATAAGACCTATTTTATTAGACGCTGTCAGAAAATTTATGTTCCCGTTTCTCCTCTAATTTATCTCCGCAAAAATTTCCGTTTTACCATCGCCAAAGCGTCGGTCACATATTCCACTTTGAGGAGCAGCGCGGCAAGGAAATAACACAGTCCCCCAACGCCAATATCGCCGCAAACCCGAAGAAGCAGCTGCATACTGTCATCTCCCGCAAATATCTTGCCAAAGACCATATCCGCCCCGAAAACAGCAACGCCCATCACCACAGCAGCAATGGTAATTTTTACCACACCATAGTAGAGACTTTTTCCTTGCCAATCCGGATTTTTCTTTAGCCAAGCCAGATAGAGCAGGGCTGTATTGCCAATGGCGGCAATGGAGTTTGCCAGCGCTAAGCCCCCGTGAGCAAAAGGACCAACCAACAGGAAACTACATACCACGTTCAGCACGATAGACCAAAAGCCCAAAATAACGGGAGTCCTGGTATCATTGAGGGCGTAAAAGGCACGGGTCAGCACCATGTTGCAAGCCACTGCCACCAAACCGATAGAAAAGAATAGCAACGCTTGAGCTGTAATAAGCGTCGCCGTATGGTCGAAAGCGCCCCGCTCAAATAACAACTGAACAATAGGTACTCGCAGAATAATCAGACCCACCGCCGCCGGAATCGACACCAAAAGCACCATGCCTAAGCCTTTTTCCAAAGACTGACACATGGCGTTGCGATTCTTCTCCAAAGCAAAGGCAGCAAGAGCAGGATAGATAGCCGACGCCACCGCCGCTACAAAAATACCCACCGGCAAGTTCATCAGCTTGCTGGCATAGTTTAATGCCGAGATACTGCCCTCTGCCAGCCCAGAGGCAAAAATACGGTTAATGGCAAAATAAATTTGATTTACTGCTACCCCTAGGACAATGGGCATAATGGCTTTTAATACCTGCTGCACATCAGGGTGTTTCCAGTCGATAGTCAGTGAATACCGAAAGCCCATTTTTTTCAGGAAAGGCAATTGAATGAGCAACAGTCCGCCAAAGCTAATAAGCGTGCCGTAAGCAAGCCCCGTTACCCCAAAAGCGGACGTACAGAAAATCACCGTCAAGATAATGATGATATTAGAAAAGCCAGGTGCAAAAGCCCCGATAGCAAAACGGTAGCCGGCATTTAAGATGCCTGTTACCACCATGCCGACCCCCATGAACATCACAGAGGGGAACATAATCCGAGCCAGTCCCGTCGTAAGCCGCGCTTGCTCCGCCTCAAAACCAGGTGCAGTGAGCGCTACCAAAAGAGGCGCAATGACGATGCCAATCAGGGAAATGCCAGAAAGCAAAATTGCCATAATATTCATAACGGAGCTGCCCACTTTAGAGGCTTCCTCGTGATTGCCCGCTACAAAATGCTTGGTAATGACAGGCACCACCGCCGTTACCAACGCCGAGCCTAAAATGGCTTGCAAAAAGTAGGGCAACGTATAGGCGGCAAGATAAGCGTCGGAAATACCGCTTGCGCCATACGCCCCGGCAATAAAAGTTTCCCGTAAGAAACCCAGCATTTTCACAATCAAATTGATGATTAAAATAATCCCTGTGGCTTTGGCTACGTTTGCCACTACCTGTTTATTTTCACCCATGGCGTCTTTCCTATTCCTCTTTCCATATATTTATCACATCACGATTGGTTTTCTCATAGGCGGCTTGCCATTGCTTTTTCTTCTCCGTGAGGATTTGCTTTTTCTCAGCCAGCGTCCTTAAGGTCTCTTCACAGCAAGCCACGATGTCATCTGATTGTATGCCCTCCAGCTTTTCAATGATAGGCATTTCCGCCATATGGGCAAAGCTGGTTACCTTGGGGTCATAGCTAACAGCCGTAAAAGGAATCTCCTCATTGGCAGCCATAATTAGACCATGAAGCCGCATACTTATCATCATATCCATTTGCCGAATGGTAGCAAAGAGGGTTTGAGGCGTCAGCCGTTGGTCCACCAGAAGCGCATCCTCCTGACGGGTCATTTGCTCCATCACCCGCAAAGAAAAATCCCTGTCTTGAGTCCAGTGAAAAGGCAGGAAGATAATGCGATATCCCTGTTCTGCTAATCGGTCCAGAGCAGCGGCAAATACTTTTTCATCGACGCCTTTCCAATCCCTTAAGGAAACACCGATTTTCTTTCCTGCCGGCAGTTCAATGGGCGCGCATTTATATTGCCAGGCAAGGCAAGGGTCGGCGGTAATTTGAATCCGCTCTTCCGGCACGCCCATATTCGCCAAATCCCGAGCAGAGTTTGCATCACGGACAGATATATATGCCGCCTTTTTCAAAATATGACCTGTTAGCCGCCGTCCCAAGGGAGAACGGACCGGACCAATCCCTTGGGCGTAAATCACCACTTTGTTATGACGCAGTCGCGCCAGCACCATAATGCCCAAATAATACAAAAGGCTTTTCATGCCCGTTACATCCTGGAGCAGACTGCCGCCGCCGCTTATCAGCACGGAACTTTCCCCAAAGGTACGCCACACCGCTTTATAATCCCAGCGGTCCACTGCCGCTACCTGCCAATCCTGCGCCGTTTTTTCCGGTTGGTTAGACAGCACCACCAGCGGGATATTGGGTTCAACAGCTCTTAGACCTTGAATGATTGCGCCCATGACGCCCTCATCGCCTGCATTATCAAAACCGTAATAACCGGATAAGACAATTTTCTTTTTCATCGCGTTTCCTCGTTTTTATTTATTTTCCCCTTGGGCGGCAATGGTATCCATGGCTTTCTGCCAAATTTTCATCACCAGGTTCCAACCGACAATGAAGATAAGACCAATGACAATGCCAATCCACAGACCGTTCAGCGTCCGTAATACGGAAATAAAAACAGGCGTATGAATATGGGCGAAGGTATTGACCAAGGAAACCTGTCCAATGGTAGCGATTAACAAGAAAGGTAGATATTCTTTTTTGTATCCTACATAACAGAGCAGCATGAGGAAAGGCTGCCCCAAAAGAAATTCTTTGGTACGGGGACGAACATATAACAGGTTGTCCAGCCAGGAACGAACAGAAATCTCCAACTCGGAAACAGTAACGGCGTCGTTACCGGTCCGCATCAGGAAAATGCCGATAACGCCCAACGCCACCACGCAAAGAGCGGCATATTTCACAGAGATACTGCTGTCCATGACGTCTTTGATTTTCACCAGCCAATGTTTCTCCCGGTCTGCAAAGAGGAAGAAGCCCCCTAACACCAGGAGAATAGGCAACGCGTGGGCGAGTTTTACCCCCATGAACTGATGAATATGGAGCATATAACTGCTCTGAGAAAGCACCCCTGCCATTAAGATTGCACCTAATAAAGAAAAAGCAGTGATTTCAATGGTACGGAAAATGCATTGATACCAAGGAAGGGACGTCCGCGGCACAAGGAGCCAGAGGGAAAGGGTGGGAAACAAGACCACCGCACCAAAAGCCGTAATCTTCTGCACCATAGGCTGCTGTCCAATGGCAACCAATCCCAAAAGACCTGCTGCGCCAAGGACCGCGCCGGCAAGTCCTATTTTCCGCCAGCCAATGGCCGCAAGCAAGAGATAACCGCAAGCCGCCACTGCTAAAATGGCTGTAACAATGGTCAGGAGACTAGGGGCTATGCCTATCCCATGGACGGTAGGAATGCCTCTCTCTACGCCCTTTTGCGCCATAGCAGCAGAAATATGGTCTAAATAAGCGATGTTGGTATCAATATTGGCTTTCGGGAAGAAGCGTACCATTGCCAGGCTGATGCTCCGTTCGGAGGTTGCCAGCTGAAAACGGTCTACCGCTTTTTGTTCCTGCATGGTCGCCATATCTTTTTCCACGATGCTATGGAGGCGCAACACCTGATAATCCATAGCGGCGGCTAAACTTTCAATTCCTTTTTGAGCAGAGAACTCAATGGCGACCATGGGCAGATTCCGTTCCTGCAAATAGGCGGCGATTATCTTTCTGGTATCCGCCCAAGCGGCGGTATCCGATACCCCCGGTAAGTTGGCGTCGTTAAAGGCAATGGCAATCACCCGATTCCCGCTTAATTCCGTCAGGACAAGCTCCATACCTTCCTCTGTAAACGGGTCCCAGCTGCGGATTTGGGGAACAACAGCTAAGTTTAATTCCTTGAGGATTGCCAATTCCTCTGCATCAAAACCAAAGCCCATAGCGGATAAGTCTGTTTTAATAGCGGAAGTAGCTAACACATGAGCAGGCAACCCTGCCGCGGATAAAGGCTGGCAAATAGTTTCTTTGCTGCTTTTGGCTGCAATATGGCTTGCCACCCGCTCCATAGCAGTTTCGTCCTGAAAAATCAGATAATTCCATTTACTGTTGATACGCCCGGCAGCAGAAGGATAAAGCATTTGCATTTCCAAGCCGCTTTTTAACGTACCGATTCCTTGGGCTTCCAAGTCTGTCAGATTTTTTTCTTTATAAACCACCCCGTCGATATGAGAGGAAAATGTGGTTAACACCTGTTCTAAGGGTTGATTATTCTTTTGCGCCACATCAATCGCCTGGTTTAGGTCTATTAGTATTGCGGCAGTTTTACTTTCCTGCTCTGTCGCCATACGTTCCTGCAAACCAAGTAAAGCGCACGCTACGCCAAGGCAGATGAGCGCCATCGCCAGGAACAAAGGTAACTTCTCTTTTTTCATCTCATATCTCCATTCATCTAATTGTTCTTGTCTAGATATACTCAGGAAAGGATTGCAGAGGTAGACTGCAATCCTTTCTCACGCTAAGCATTTAGTTTCTTATTTATTGATATAGCGGCAGAAACGGCTAATCATAGCAGCAGCCTCCCCGCGGGTGGTTTTGCCATTAGGGGAAAAGGTGGTATCAGTGGTACCGCCAATGAGCCCTGTATTTACCGCTACCATTGCGCC
>CATIYQ010000107.1 GCA_949739465.1 uncultured Peptococcaceae bacterium
CTTTTCTTTGCACTGCTCCAACATAGGAATGATACCGGGGAAAATGGCAATCTTCTCATCATGGAGACGGCGAAAATATTTCAGATAAACGCTGCGGTAAAACTCTCCTTGTCCTTTACCCAGCAGAATCTCACCTGTCTCAATTAAGGGAATGCCTATCATCGAACGAATATGGTCTTCGTCCCAAGGAAGACCGATTTCTGCCCCTGCCAAGCGGGAACATTCTATAATTAACGGCAAAGAATCAATCAGAGTGCCGTCTAAATCAAATAATACGGTTTGAAAAGCCATTGCGTCATGCCTCATTTCTGTTGATTATGATATCATTACGTTTCGTGACTTATGCTATATTGTATCATATTAAAAGCCATTCTTGCTGAATTTATCTGAAAAAATCCCAAGATTCTCTTAATTTTTTATTTAGAAAGGAAAAGAGACTGTATCTATCACAATACAGTCTCTTTTCCTTTTTCTGTGGACTATTAAGGCATAATCACAATATTGGTTGCCACTTTTCGTTGAGACCCATCGGAAGGTTTATTCAGCAACTTACCGTTATAGACCATGGCGCTGGAGCCTCCGCCATCCAAGGTAAACGCCTCCATCACGCCTAACCTTAAGAGCAGCACCTGCATTTCCTCTAAGGTAATGCCGGAGCTCCAATCCTTTTGCCGTCCGTCTACTACGATGAAGAAAACGTCGCCGTTGGGGTATTGCCCCAGGACGGTACGGGGTTGTTTGGACTTCGCCCATTTGCTGGGAATGGTGGCCTTTTCCCAATCTTGAATCAGCACCGGTACAAAGCTGACCCCTTGCCAAGCGCCGCTTTTCTTCAACTCTTCTTCCGTATCATAGATGCCCCCTACCAGTTTGCCGCTTTTGGTAAATCCCGCAAAAGCTAAATCATTCCAAGAGGGGGTAAAATCGCCTACCAATTTCCCCTCTACCATAGCGTTTCCTAACGGCACCAGCTTTGTGACGCCGTCTTGGGTGGAGGAGGCGAATCCCCCGCCGTTGACACCAAAGATTGCCCCTGTCCGTTTCACAGCCTGGGCGGTGGTTTCGCCCTTAGGACTGTCGCTGGGGTTGATGGTGACGCGGAGGGCTTTATCGGTTTTTAATTTGATTTTCGCCATATAGCCCCGCATATCTTCCTCTGCCAAGGTGAAAATCTGTATTTTAGAATTGGTCCCGTCCCGCGTATAAATGGCTTTACCCAAACGGTCCACAATCATCTTTTCATAAGTGGCGTCGGTGAGATTTTTATTTTTGGAGCTGTTCTTTGCCAGCTCGTCCAGTTGGCTGATAATATCCTTTTGCCGCTGTGCCTCCTCTTGGGCAGATTGCTGAAAGCCTGTCATTGCCGCTGAGAGACGGTCCAATCCCCCTTGGAAATTGGATAAATTACCATGAAAGGATTCCACATTCCACACTGTTTTGCATTCCTCCGCGAGTACTGGCGGCTTAGAAACAAGAGTGCCGGCAAAAGTCCCAACACCCATAGCTGCAATGAGACTTACGGCAAGAAGAATGTTATTTCTTTCTTCCATTAGCATCCTCCTGTAACACAGCTAAACTTTTTTGCAGGGATTGCAGCTGCTTATCCAGCTTTTCGATTCTCTCACTAATAGCAGCGCGGCTTTCTTGGCTGCTGGAACCGATGGCTGCTCCTGTTTCTTCTAATAAGCTGACGATTTCATCAAAGTTGGTTTCCATTCTGCCTAAAGTATCTCCCATTTCAGCAATGGCAACATCATTGGTAGCGCGAATATCGGCAAGCTCCGTCTGGATATATTCCATAATTTCCGCTTTATCGGCGCTGAGTTTCCAGAAAATACCCGCAAAGGAACCGAGACAAACAACAGCTGCCGCCACAATGGCAATGACGGTATTTCTGCTCATGGTGACAGGACCGTTTTCCGCTCTCCTCACTTTTTCTTCCCGTTCTTTTCCTTCCTTGCGGCGGGAATTTGGTTTACTTCCTGTTTTCCCCTTTCTCCCGGAGGCAGTTTCTCTCTCCCTGCGAGGAGAAATTATTTCTGTCTGCCTGTTTTCAAGGCTGTCCCCTTCTCGGAACTGCTCCACAGTGCGAAGAAGTTGGTCTCTGTCTATGGCAATACTGCCGTCATTTTTCTCCGCTGCCAAAGGTGTGGGAGCAGGCGTATCCATAGTCAAAGGTTGGTCTTTTTCTGACAATTGGTCCCAAAATGAATCTGTATCGGAAATTTTATTTTTATCCACCATAAATACCTCTCTTTATTTGTTACCTTGATTTTTATTTTTAAAGTTCCTCCCCATGGAAGGGATGCCGCTCTCCTCTCTTTTTTAGGGTCTGACAGGAAATAGGCGATAAATAGACGGCGGTATCCGTCAACACCAAAGATTTGATTTTATCTTTATCCTTACAAGTGAATACCGGTTTTTTCTCCTGCTGTATACTCTTGAAAAAAAACATATTGCTGTTTCGCTCCCGTTCTGTCTCCCAATTTAAAATGGCAATAATATCTTTTTTTGCCAATAATATATTATCTCCAATGTGTAAAAACATATGGCTACCTGCTTTCCTCTTTCTTTGCCCTCTTCTTTATGCCGTTACTGTTCCCCTCTCAATGACGATGGTTTTGCCGTAACGGGAAAAACTGTTGATTTTCGTATCAGTAATCAGCGTCTGGGTTTTCTCCCCTACCAGCTCCAGAAGTTCTTTGCACCGTTTCTCATCTAATTCGGAGGCAACGTCGTCCAAAAGCAACACAGGGTATTGTCCGCTTTTGGCATGAAACAAATCGATTTCAGCAAGTTTTAACGCTAACGCCGCCGTGCGCTGCTGCCCCTGAGAACCGAATTGCCGAGCAGATATACCGTTAATGGCAATAGACACATCATCCCGATGAGGTCCTATGCCTGTTGTGCCTTTATATAAATCTTCCCGACGATTCTTCTCTAACGCCAGTTTCAGTTGTTCCTGCAAAAAGGCAAGTTGGGCTTCTTCCGGCTTCTGCTCTTGCCGCATCGTTCCTATTTGCTGCCACACTGCGTCATTTAATTCTTTTTGATGATAAAGCGCCGCCTCATAACGGACGGTCAGTTGTTCTTTGCCACCGCTGAGCATTTGATGAATCTTTCTTGCATAAGGTAACATCTCTTCAATCAGTTGCTGTCTCTTTAACAAAATCACGCTGCCGTAACGAGCAATTTCTTCGTCCCAGACGGTAAGCATTGCCTCGTCTACCTGACCATAAGATTGCTTGAGATATTTATTGCGCTGCTCCACGCTTTGACGGTAGGCGCTATAAGCAGGATAAAATGCACCGTCCAGCTGCAACAGCTCTCGATTCAAAAATTTACGGCGAATGGCAGGACCGGCTTTCACCAGAGATAAATCTTCAGGAGAAAAAATCACCGTCTGAAAATATCCCAACACTTGACTGGTTTTTTTTAAGGCTTTACCGTTAATTTTCCAAAGCTTTCTCTTTTCTCTCGTATATCCCACAGACATCTCCAGAGGCGTCTCCTCACAAGAAAAAGGGTCTCTGCCCTGCACCTTTGCAGCTAAAAAAAAGTAAGGCTCTTGCCAACGAATCAGGTCTCCGTCGCTGCTGTCCCGATAAGAGCTGGCTAAAGAAAAGTAGCAGCAGGCTTCAATCAGATTAGACTTTCCCTGACCGTTCAAACCTGTAATCAGGTTAATCTGCGGATGCCACAAAATAGATTGTTCTTTATAATTACGAAAATTCCTCAAGAGCAACTGTTCCATACGCACCCTTTTTCACCTGCCTTTTCTTTAGACGTTTCTTTTCTAAAAAAGTTTCTTTTTTATTCCGCGGCAATTTCATATTGCTGTTCTTCAAATACTACCACATCGCCGGGATAGATTTTTTTTCCGGGCGCTGTTTCCACATTGCCGTTTACCGTTATCATTCCTTCTCGACACAGCTCCTTTGCCATGCTGCCGTTTTCCGCCGCTCCAATCCATTTGAGCATTTGCTGCATTTGGATAAAAGGCGTATGAATAAAAATTTTCTCCATTCAATTATTTCCTTTAATCTATCTTTTTATATTGTATCTATTATAACAAAAAAATATCTTAAAAAAAATATAAGATTCTCCGCTTACAGAGAATCTTATGATAAATATTAAATTTTTAGTTTAATTTTTGCTAGCCGATTCTTACCGGTAAAATCAAATATAAGAAATTTTCATCAGCATCACTGGTAATAATTCCCGGTGTTACAGGACCGGTAAGCTCCATATAGAGCGTATCTCCCTCTATATTCTTCAACACTTCCAAAATATATTTGCTGTTATAGACTACTTCCATATCTTCCCCTTGATGGAGGATAGACATATGTCCGTCTATGGTGCCTAAATCGGGCGCACTGGCATGAAAACCTAACATATCCTGTTGAAAGCGGAGCTTAATGACCCCTGCTCCTTCTCTAGCCACAACAGACGCCCGTTCCATTTCTTGTAAGAAACGGCTGCTCTGAATAACGCTCTTTGTAATAAAGGATTCTTTTTTCGGAATTACCTGGTTATAGTCGGGGTATTGTCCGTTAATCACACGGGAGATAAAGGCAACTTGTCCTGTACGGAAATAAATCTGATTTTTAGAAATCACTAAATCAATTTGCTGGTCTTCCGCCGCAAAACGAGCGATTTCTTGCATAGTTTTCGCGGGAATAATAACTTTTCCCTGTCCTTTTCCCTGCCAGGGAATGATTTGTTTTGCCAAACGGTGGGTATCAGTCGCTACCATGACCAGCTGCCCTTCCATAAAGTCTAACAGTACCCCGGTGAAAACCGGTCTTGCTTCATTGGTAGACGCGGCAAAAGCCACCTGGCGCACAATTTTCTTAAAGAGAGGTGCAGGAATAGCGCCTTCAATATCACCCTGAATTTCCGGAAAAGCAGGAAAGTCTACTGGGTCCATACCACGGAACACTGTCTCGGAATTTTCATAACGAACAGTCAAATCAAATTCTCCCGATTGTTCCAAAGAAATGATACCTTGAGGTAAAAAACGCACCAAATCCAAAAAATTCTTACCGGGAACAACGACTTTGCCCCCTTCCTCTACCTCTGCGGGAATATAACATTCAATGGCAAGTTCTAAATTGGTTGATTGCAAAAAGAGACGATTATCCTCTGCCCAGAGTAAAATACCGGATAAGACAGGCAGCGTATTTTTACCGGAAACAGCGCGACTTACCGTCTGTACACCATAAAGCAAATCTTCCATTTGACAAGAAATTTTCATATGCTAAAATCCTTTCTTCTAAAATATTAGTCTTACGATTTATTCAAATATATTAAACACAATGTTATCCACATTATCCACATTCTTTGTGCATAACTTAAACCCTTGTCCCAACTATGTTCCTCACAGTTTTCTTTTTTTTATTTTTTTTATTCATCATAATCAACCTGGCATTTTTTTATTTATCCACAATTTATATTTTATCATAAACAACCAATGGTGGATAGTTTTTATAAATCATCAAAACAATTTTTTTATGTGTATTTCTGTGGATAATTTTGTTTTTAAATTTTAGTTATCCACTAATAAAAAATAATTAATAAGACCAGTTCACAGCTATGATTTCATGGTTATCCACAGAAAAAACGTCTGCTTATTACTGTTACTGTTTAAAATAATGATAACAATAATACTATGCTGCTTGTTAAACAACAAGAACCGTTTATCTGAAAAGATAACGATAACCTTTATTGATTAATGAGGTCAATAAGCTCATTAATAGCTCGGTTCACATTTTCATCAATTGTTTTTTCTGTTGATATTTTCTCAAAAGCATGAAGAACAGTCGTATGGTCTCTACCTCCAAATTCCTGTCCAACCTTTTGCAACGGCTCTTCTAAAATATCACGGCAAAGATACATGGCAATTTGCCGCGGATAAGCGATAGCTCGGTCTCTTCGCTTATTTTTTAGGTCGTCTACTGTTAAATGATAATAATCTGCCACCACTTTTTGAATGGTATCAATGGTAACAGGCTTTTTCGGTTCGTCAGGTAACAATCCTTTTAAAGCTTCTGCCGCAATTGCCGGTGTGATGGTAGAGAGACAATTGATATTGGCGTAATAAATGACTTTATTCAGCGCTCCTTCCAGCTCTCTGATATTAGAGTGGATACGGGAAGCGATGAAAAACAATACGTCGTCGGAAACTATAATGTTTTCTCGTTGTGCTTTATATTGTAGAATGGCAATTCTGGTTTCTACATCGGGTGGTTGGATATCGGTAATTAAGCCCATTTCAAAGCGGGAGCGCAGCCTTTCCTCCAGGGTTGGAATGTCCTTAGGCGGACGGTCGCTGCTTAAAATAATCTGTTTACCTGATTCAAAAAGGCTGTTAAAAGTGTGGAAAAATTCTTCTTGGGTGCTTTCTTTGCCGGAAATAAATTGAATATCATCGACCAAAAGAGCGTCGGCGTTACGGTATCTGTTTTTGAAGCTATGGGCTTTCCCCATACGGACGGAAGCAATAAACTCGTTGGTAAAGGTTTCCGTTGATACAAATACGACATTAAAGCCGGGATTATGTTGAATCAGATAATAAGCGATGGCTTGCATTAAGTGGGTTTTACCCAGTCCTGAACCGCCGTAAATAAAGAGGGGGTTATAGGCGCGGGCAGGTCGTTCCGCTACGGCATGAGCCGCCGCGTGGGCAAAACGATTGGAGTTGCCTACTACAAACGTATCAAAGGTATAACGAGGATTCAGCTTGTAATTGTTACCGGCTGAGATAAAGGAGTCCCTATCTTGAGGCTGTTGTTCTTCTTCCTCTGTAAAATGATTGGAAAATGATGTGTTCTCTCCTCCAGAAAAATCGGTTGGCAGAGATTCTTCCATTTCATTTTGATGGAAAGAGATAAACAACGGGTCTAATTCTTCACCGGAAGCAACGCAAAGGGCGTCTCTCACAATATGAGACATATTTTCTTCCATCCAGTCTCTGGCTACTTCTGTGGGCATGGCGATGATAAATTGATTTTTTTGACGAGTAACGGAAAGAATGGAACGAAACCACCGTTCATAACGGTCTTCCGGAATTTGTTGTTTGATGATATTTTGGGTTTTTTGCCAAATGCTGCTCATAAATAGGACTCCTCTTTCGTTTGGTTGCTGCAAAGATAAAAAAATAATAAAAAATAAAATTTATTCTATTTTAACGGAAATTTTGGCGTCTGAAACACAATCCTTTCTTTGACGTTTCTTTACAGATTGTGTATAACTTGTGCATAATATAAAAATTTTTCCACGAAAAATTAGAAAAAAACCTTGTAAATAATCGTATAACTTGTAAATAAAATTTATCCACAAATTGTGGATAAATTTTTGAAAATAAACGTTCAGTCTCATCATAGCAGAGCAAACAGTCAAATTCAAGTAGATATTTTTTCCTCCTAAAGCAAAAAGAAAGGTAAAAAGATAGGGGAAAAAATGTTGAACATAAGGGAAAAAGACGAAAAGAAGCAAGAAGATTTTCTTGGAAATACCTTGACATCGCTATAGATAAAAGATATAATTTCTTCGTTATACTGGGAGTAAACCACAAGGTATCCCCTGCTTGCCTGGAAAAGGATAGGAGAATCGGTCCTTGTGGTAAAAAATAAGGAAAAAGAGAGGAGAGATATATAGTGAAACGCACTTATCAACCAAAAAGAAGAGTTCATAAAAGAGTTCATGGATTTTTATCCAGAATGAGCAGCAAATCCGGCAGAAACGTATTGAAAAGAAGAAGAGCTAAAGGTAGAAAAGTTCTTTCTGCATAAGACCGCCTTTCGCGGTCTTTCTTTCTATATATAGAGAAATTTTATAGAGAGAAATTCAAATTTTGATAAAAGAGTCATAACCATGTTAAAAAAAACATACCGTTTAACCAGAAGAAACGACTTTCGCCGTGTTTATGCCCGAGGCAAATCAGCGGCAAATTACAGTATGGTGCTGTACGTTGCTCCCAGCAGAAACCAAACGATGAGAATCGGTTTTTCTGTTTCGAAAAAAATAGGTAAAGCAGTGGTGAGAAACCGCGTCAAACGTCTCATGAGGGAAGCTGCTTTTCATTTGCTGGATTCTTTTGATGAAAAAAAAGATTATGTCTTTATCGCTCGTAACGGCATTAAAGAAAAAAATCTAATTGAAATAGAAAAACAAATGTCGTCTTTGTTAAAAAGAATCAGTAAAAATCAATAATAAAAAGCCGATTAAAAAGGTTTATCTAAGAAGGTCTATTAATGAAAAAGTTATGTATGGGTTTGATTCGGTTTTATCAAAAAGCCATTTCGCCTTTATTTCCTGCGCGGTGCAGATTTTATCCGACTTGTTCTCAATATGCTTTGGAAGCAGTGGAAAAATACGGGGTATGGAAAGGCGGCTGGATGAGCGTTAAGCGCATTTGCCGTTGTCATCCATGGTCGCGAGGCGGCTACGACCCTGTCAAATAAGTGAGGTGAACCGCATTTATTGCGGAATAGATTGAGTAGTTTTATTGGTTTAATTCAACAGTTTATTGAATATTTATTTGGTTTGACCCAATCTATGGGGATGCCCAGCTATGCGCTGGCTATTGTTTTGCTTACGGTCATTGTGAAAGTATTGCTCTATCCTTTGATGCGGAAGCAAATGCAGTCTATGGCAAGCCTAACCAAGCTCCAGCCGAAGATTGCCGCCATTGAACGGAAATACGGCAACAATCCGGCCAAGAAAAATGAGGCTTTGGTAAAACTGTATCAGCAAAATAACATTAACCCTATGGCGGGATGTCTGCCCCTGCTCATTCAATTGCCGATTTTTGTTTGTCTCTATCGGGCCCTTTTGAATTTTGAGTATACGGGCGGTTTTGATAACTTTTTCTGGATTGAACATATCGGTAACCCTGACCCTAC
>CATIYQ010000108.1 GCA_949739465.1 uncultured Peptococcaceae bacterium
CCGGAATAAAATAGGAAACTATTGACAATGCTATGAGGCGGTGATATATTATGTTATAGGTTAGCACTCAGTAGTGGAGAGTGCTAACAAAAAGAGGTGAGATAACATGGACGAGAGAAAAAGAAAGCTGTTAAAAGCCATTGTCAAGGACTATGTAGATACTGCCGAGCCGGTGGGTTCTCGTACCATTGCTAAAAAATATGATTTGGGCGTTTCCTCCGCTACCATTCGCAATGAAATGTCCGACTTGGAGGATTTGGGCTATATTGAGCAGCCACATGTTTCTGCCGGACGGATTCCTTCCCAGAAAGGATACCGTTATTTTGTCGATTATTTAATGGAAAAGGAAAGTATTGACCCCGGTGAGGTTTCGGCAATCAATAATCTTTTTTCGCATAAACTCATAGAAATAGACGAGATATTGAAAGAATCCTGCCGTCTGCTTTCTCATCTGACCAATTATACGGCATTGGTGGCGCTACCTCATATGGAAGGCGATACCTTAAACTATCTTCAACTGTTGTTGCTTGGTACAAATCAAGTGCTGGTAGTGATGGTCACCAAAAACGGTTTGGTCAATAACCGTGTATTTGATTTTCAGCGCCCTATTATCCCTGACGTGCTGGAACAATGGGAGCAGCATTTGCGGCAGAAATTTTTAAAAACAGACATTGCCACTGTCAATGAAAAACTATTGGCGGAAATGACTAAGCTCTTTGCCGGAGAATGTGAAAGCCCTGCTGCTGTCATTGCTAAAAAGGCGCAGGTGAGCGGTAATGACAATAAAGTGTTCCTGGTGGGCAGTAGCAATATGCTGAAGCAGCCGGAATTTCAAGATATTGATAAGGTAAAATATATCTTAGAACTGCTGGAACAAGATGAACGAATGCGGCAGTTGATGGCGCCGGTCAGGGAGGGAGACGTTAATGTTTCCATTGGTCCGGAGTTGCCTTATGCAGAAATGAAAGAATGCAGTCTGGTAACAGCGACTTACAGTGTGGATGGCAAGATTATCGGCACCGTTGGCGTTTTGGGTCCTACTCGTATGGCGTATTCTAAAACAGTATCTATGGTAGATTACATGGCGCGTCAGCTGTCGGATATTTTCAAAATCAGAAATCAAGGCGAATAGAGGGGGAAATGCAGTGAGCGAAAAAATAAACGAGACGGAAACCAACGTGGAAGAGGTAATTGCGGAAGTAGAAGAAACCATCGAGATGGAGTCTGCCGCAGAAGCAGAAATCCTCACAGCGGAGGAGATGATGGAACGTATCCAAGAATTAGAACAAGCCCTAGCCGATAAAGAAGAAATCAACCAGCAGTACGTGCGGCTGCAAGCGGATTTTGATAATTTCCGTAAGCGGGCGCGGCAGGAACGGGAGGATACAGCGAAATTTGCTATTTGTGAAGGTCTTGCGGGGTTACTTCCTGTCCTGGACAATCTGGAACGAGCTTTAGCCGGCGGCAAGGTTTGTGAAGAAGCCAAAGACTTCGTAGTCGGTGTGGAAATGGTCTATCGCCAATTACAGGATACCTTGCAAAATCTGGGCTTAGAAGCCATTCCTGCTGTGGGCGAACCCTTCGACCCCCAATGGCATGAGGCTATCGCTATGGTAGAGGGGGACGAATCTCAAAAGGGTATCATTGTAGAAGAGCTGCAAAAAGGCTACCGTTTCAAAGATAAACTCTTACGCCCCAGCATGGTAAAGGTCGGACAATAGTCGGACGATAGTCGGTACATAACAAAGAAAATCTCTGTCGGCAATGGCAAACGCCAACGGTCGGCATAAACTATAAACGGTGAATTTTAAGGAGGTAATATAAAATGGGTAAAGTAATTGGTATTGACTTAGGTACAACGAACTCTTGTGTAGCGGTAATCGAAGGCGGGGAATCTACGGTTATCCCAAATCCCGAAGGGGCAAGAACCACACCTTCCGTGGTGGGATTCCAATCCAACGGGGAAAGACTGGTGGGGCAAGTAGCCAAACGGCAAGCTATCACTAATCCGGATAAAACCGTTATTTCCATTAAACGGCACATGGGTGAAAATTATACGGTAGATATTGATGGGAAAAAATATACGCCTCAAGAAATCTCTGCTTTTATTCTGCAAAAATTAAAAGCAGATGCAGAAAGTTATTTAGGGGAAACGGTAAACCAGGCGGTGATTACCGTACCGGCTTATTTCTCTGACAGCCAACGGCAAGCTACCAAAGACGCCGGGAAAATCGCAGGCTTAGAAGTATTGCGTATTATCAACGAACCGACGGCGGCAGCTCTTGCTTACGGCTTGGATAAAGGGGAAACTCAGACCGTTCTTGTTTTTGACTTAGGGGGCGGTACTTTCGACGTATCTTTATTAGAATTAGACGATGGCGTATTCCAAGTAAAAGCCACCAGCGGGAACAACCACTTAGGCGGCGACGACTTTGATAAACGGATTATCGACCATCTCTTAGCAGAATTCAAAAAACAAGAAGGCATTGATTTATCCGGTGATAAAGTTGCTATGCAGCGGTTGCGGGAAGCGGCAGAAAAAGCGAAAATTGAACTTTCCGGCGTGTTGACCTCTAACATCAACTTGCCATTTATCACTGCCAACCAAGACGGTCCGAAACACTTGGATATCAACTTAACCAGAGCAAAATTTGATGAGCTGACTGCAGACTTGGTGGAAAAAACCATGGGTCCAACTCGTCAAGCTATGCAGGACGCAGGAGTATCTGCAAGTGAAATTGACAAGGTGTTGCTGGTCGGCGGTTCTTCCCGAATCCCTGCCGTACAGGAAGCCATCAAAAAGTTAATCGGCAAAGAACCTCACAAAGGTATCAATCCTGACGAATGCGTAGCTTTAGGCGCCGCTATTCAAGGCGGTATCTTAAATAAAGAAGTAAAAGATGTATTGCTCTTAGACGTAACGCCATTGTCCTTGGGCATTGAAACCATGGGCGGTGTATTTACCAGAATCATTGATAGAAACACCACCATTCCCACAGGGAAGAGCCAAATCTTCTCCACAGCGGCGGACAACCAACCTTCCGTAGAAGTTCATGTTTTGCAAGGGGAACGTCCTATGGCTGCCGACAACAAGAGTCTGGGTCGGTTTAACTTAACAGGCATTGCGCCTGCTCCTCGCGGTATCCCCCAAATTGAAGTAAAATTTGATATTGATGCCAACGGTATCGTAAACGTTAGCGCCAAAGACTTAGGCACCGGTCAATCCCAATCTATCACTATTACTTCCTCCGGCGGTCTCTCTGACGATGAAATCCAAAGAATGATGCAAGATGCTGACAAATATAAAGAAGAAGATGAAAAACGGAAGAAAGAAGTTGAAGTGAGAAATCAAGCGGACGCTATGATTTATCAAGTGGATAAAACATTGAAAGACTTTGAAGACAAAGTACAACCGGAAGAAAAAGACAGTATCTTGGCTGCCAAAGGCGACTTGGAAACTGCTATTTCCGGTGGGGACATTGCCGATATTGAAGCAAAAATGGAAGTTTTGACCCAAGCGCTCTACAAAGTATCCGAACGAGTATATGGGGAAGCCGCTCAAGCCCAGCAGGCAGCAGATGCCGCAGGCGCAGCCGGAGCAGGCACTGCTGACGACAATGTGGTAGACGCGGAAATCGTTGACGACGATAAATAAGCAGTAAAATTTCAGAAGACCATATAAGAAGGCGGGATAGCGGCGTTAGGTTCTGACGCTGCTATCCGCCTATCTTTGCAGCAAATCTGCCAAGAAATAATAATAAGGGTGGCAATATGGAAAAAAGAGATTATTATGAAGTGTTGGGGGTATCAAAAACCGCCACAGACGAAGAAATCAAAAAAGCCTATAAGAAACTGGCGAAGCAGTATCACCCTGACTTAAACCCTGACAGTAAAACTGCCGAAGAAAAATTCAAAGAAGTCAACGAAGCCTATGAAGTCTTAAGCGACCCGCAAAAGCGGGCAGGATACGACCAGTTCGGTCATGCTGGGGCAAATGGGGCAGGTTCTGACTTTGGCGGTGGTTTCGGTGGTTTCGGCGGCGGCTTTGGCGGCGCGGACTTTGGCGGTGGTTTCGGTGATATTTTTGAAGCCTTCTTTGGCGGCGGAGGCGGCGGCAAAAGTAACCGTCCGCAAAAAGGCAATGATTTACGGGTGGATATCCAGGTAACTTTTGAGGAGGCTGTCGCCGGCATCAAAAAAGAAATCACCGTAGAACGCTATGAAAAATGTGATACTTGCGAAGGCAGCGGCGCAGCGCCCGGCACACAACCTACTTCTTGCAGCCAGTGCAGCGGTACGGGGAAAATACGCATCAATCAAAATACGCCCTTTGGTCAATTCCAAACGGTAAAAACCTGTCCCCGTTGTCAGGGCAAAGGCGTTATCATTGAAAACCCATGTAAGTCCTGTCACGGCAGCGGTAAGGTAAAACGGAAGAAAAATATCGTGGTGCAAATCCCTGCCGGGGTGGACACCGGCTCTCGTATGCGGGTAGCAGGCGAGGGGGAAGTGGGGACTTTGGGCGGTCCTTCCGGCGACTTGTATGTTTATATTAACTTAGCGCCTCATAAGATATTTCAACGGCGCAATGACGATGTAATCTGCGAACATAGCATTAGCTTTGCTCAGGCGGCTCTTGGCTGTGACGTGCAAGTGCCAACCTTAGAAGGACAAGTGAAGTTAACCATTCCCGCAGGCACGCAAGGGGGGACTACCTTCCGCGTGCGGGGCAAAGGTTTTCCGCGGCTTAGAGGCTATGGCAGAGGTGACCAACATGTGAAAATCAAAGTGGTAACGCCGACACGGCTGACCAAGGAGCAAAAAGAAATGCTCAAAGCCTTTGCTGCCAGCTATGATGGTGCAACCCCTAACGAAAACACCGCGGCAAACAGTGAAAAAGATGATAAAGGCGCCAAAGGTTTCTTTAATAAAGTCTTTAACAATAATGAGAAAAACGAAAAAAATGAGAAAGAATAAATGAGGTTGACCATATGGCATGTCAGTGCGTAAGTATTACAATTCCTCCCCAATGGGAGGAATTGTTGTCTAATGTATTATTTGAGTGCGGCGCGGAAGGGGTCAGTATTGAAGACCCAAGAGACCTTTATAATCGCAAAATCCAGGATAAAGACAATATGGGCTGTGCGTTAACGCCTCCGTTGGCGGACGCGCCTATTACGGTGAAAGGCTTTTTCCCGCTGGAAAACTGGGCGGAGATGGAAAAAGAATTGGGACGGCGGCTTACTGATTTATTTGCTCATAGCAACGACAGTTATGCTTATCAAACGGAAGAAATTCGTGAGGAGCAATGGGCGAATGCTTGGAAAGAATTTTATAAACCTGAAAAGTTGGGCGAGCATATTGTGGTCAAGCCTACCTGGGAGGAATATACACCACAACCGGGAGAAATCGTCATTGAGCTGGACCCTGGTATGGCATTTGGCACTGGGGGACATGCCACCACCAAAAACTGTCTTCGTCTCATTGAGAAGGAAGTCTCCGACGGGAAAACCGTGTTGGATATCGGCACCGGCTCGGGGATTCTGGCAATTTGCAGCGCTAAGCTTGGTGCAGCGTCTGTTCTTGCGGTAGATATTGACGAGGACGCAGTGAAAATTGCTGAGGAAAATATTGCCCAAAACAGTGTGGCAGATGTAACAACAGTTCGGTGTGGTGACCTGCTGGAGACAGTGACGGGACAATATGATGTGATTATCGCCAACATTGTAGCAGATGTGATTATTCAGCTTTTAGCAAATATTGAGCCGTTTTTGGCAGCAGACGGTGTGTTTGTTATTTCCGGGATTATTGATATGAGAGAAGAAGATGTGCAGGCTGCCATAGCGAAGACATCTCTTCAGGTCAAAGAAATTGTCCGAGAAGATGGCTGGGTCGCTATGACATTATGTAAATAAGAAGAAGAAAAAACAGATTGCCGTGGGCGGTCTGTTTTTTTATGCTGATTTTTTCTGGAGAGTATGATAGAATAAAACCAATATGATGAGGCGGGCAGGGAGGAAAAGTAATGGCAAGAGTGTTTGTACCTCAGGAGCAAATTAATGGTGATAGGATTACCATTAACGGGCAAGACGCCAAACATATAGCAACAGTATTACGCCATGAAGTGGGCGACTTCTTAGAGGTTATTTGCGAAGGATTGGTCTATGAGACAGAAATCGTTGCCATTGAGAAAGGCTTGGTACAAGCAAAGGTGGTTGCCATTCCTGATATCCAAGCAGAACAGCCCATTGAGATTTATCTGCTCCAAGGGTTGCCCAAGGGGGACAAGCTGGAGTGGATTATTCAGAAAAGCGTAGAGCTGGGCGTTTATCAAGTCTTACCTGTTGTTATGGAGCGGAGCGTCTCTCAGCTTACAGCGGAAAAGGCAAAGAAAAAGCGGGAACGCTGGCAGACCATAGCGGGAGAAGCGGGCAAGCAATGCCGCCGTAACCGTATTCCCGAGGTGATAGTTCCCCAAGGATTAGAACAGGCGCTTAAATCTTTGCCCCAGGATTGCAAAATCCTTGCTCCTTGGGAGGAAGAAGCGACGAAAGGCATTGGCGCATTTTTACAGGGAACGCCAACCTCTGTGGCAATTATCATTGGTCCTGAGGGCGGCATCAGCAGTAAGGAAATTGATTTGATTCGTTCCTATGGCGGAGAGACGGTAACCATGGGACCTCGTATTCTGCGGACGGAGACGGCTGCCATTGCTGCCATTACCATGGTGGCGTACGCTTGGGGCGATTTGCATGGAGAAAAGGTGGAAAACCATGGAACAACCGACAAATAAAAACGGTCTGACCGTTGCCATTCATACACTGGGCTGTCGTGTCAACCAGGAGGATTCTCAAGCCATGCTCAGCGAATTATTGCGGGCAGGTTATAACCAAGTTCCCTTTACGGAACAGGCGGATATTTATATCATTAACACCTGTACGGTAACCCATCTGGCGGACCGAAAATCTCGGCAGATGATTCGCCGCGCTGCCAAACAAAACCCTGGCGCGCTAGTGGTGGTAACAGGCTGCTTTGCTCAGACCCATAG
>CATIYQ010000109.1 GCA_949739465.1 uncultured Peptococcaceae bacterium
AACTGGACCTGGTCTATCGGTAGCAGTCTAGGTGGTTTGAACAGTAACGATAGCGGCGAAGAAAGGGAATCTGTGATGGTTGAACAAAACAAACAGAATCATACCTATAATGTTACGTTGCCCCAAGATAGGGAAGCGGACGTAAAAGTAACCCTCGCTGATGGTAAAAAGGGGCAACTGGTTGTCATGGCTCAGGAAGACGGCAGTGAGAAAGTCATTAGAAAAGCCGCTGTGTTAGATGGAAAAGCCCGATTTTTCCTGAAAGGCGACGCTATGGTGAAATTTGTTGATTATGCAAGCAATTTTTGTGATGTAGCAAAGGATGCCTGGTACAAAGAGGCGGTAGACTTTGTCAGCGGGCGGGAGCTGTTCTCCGGTGTGGCGGTAGATAGATTTGTGCCAGAAGAGACACTGAGCCGCAGCATGTTTGTCACCGCTCTTTACCGTCTGGAAGAACCGGAAATACAAACGCTGAACTTGCCTTTTGCGGATGTTCCTGCCGGCGCTTGGTATGAACAAGGGGCTGTCTGGGGAAATCTGGTCGGTATTGCAAAGGGCGACGGTGATGGTGCTTTCCGTCCTGATGCAGTTGTAACCAGAGAAGAACTGGCGGTGATGTTATTCCGCTATGGGAAAATGCTTAACCTCTCTATGAGTGGCAGAGACAGTCTGACGCAGTTTGCTGACAGCAGCGACGTATCAGACTGGGCAAGAGACGCCATGGCTTGGGCAGTAGACTGCGGCATCATAAATGGTGATGCAGACGGTAGTCTTATGCCTCAAGGGGCGGCTACTCGGGCGGAGGCGGCGGTAATCTTAGAGCGGTTTGTCTTGTTTTTGTTACAATAACATGAAAATAAAAACAGCCTTATTTTTCCAGTATTTTATTAGGAAAGATGAGGCTGTTTTTCTATGCGGAAACAGTGCGGTTGTGGTAAAATAAAAAGCAAGAAGAGAAAGATGGAACAAGAGAAGGAAAAGGATGTGTTGCTATGGGGTGTAAAGAGATACAATGTAAATCTGCTCTTCATAAAATCAACTCTCCTTATCTGCCTTTTCATTGGGATTTAAATGTTTACCGAGGTTGCAGCCACGGCTGTAAATATTGCTATGCGCTCTATTCTCACAAATATTTACAGGAATATCAGTGTGGTAGCTATTTTCAAGATATTGTGGTGAAAACTAATATTGTGGAACAGCTGGAGCGGCAACTGCAAAAGGCAAGCTGGAAACGGGAAGCCGTTAACTTGGGCGGCGTTACCGACAGTTATCAGCCCATTGAAAAAGAATATGGTCTTATGCCGGAGATTTTAAAATTACTAATTAAATACAAAACATCTTGTATCATTTCCACCAAGTCTGATTTGATTTTACGGGATTATGATTTGTTTTTGAAACTTGCAGAAGTAGCGGACGTCAATATTGCTGCCACCATTACCTGTTTTGACGAGAGTCTGCAGAAGAAAATCGAGCCGGGAGCGGTTTCTACTCGGCGGCGGTTGGAAGTATTAAAGGCTTTTGCCGCGGAAAATATTGTCACCGGTATGCACATCATGCCCATTATTCCCTATCTTACGGACAGTCGGGAAAACTTACAATCTTTGTATGATGCCGCAAGGGAAATGGGCGCATCCTACGTATTGCCGTCGTTATTAAACTTAAAAGGTCCTACCAAAATCTATTTTTTTGACTTTATCAGAGAGACGTTCCCTGCTGTTTATCAGCGGTTGTTTCATCTCTATCAGGATAAAGAGCAGTGGAAACATTATCGGGAATCAACCTATGGTATGGTGCGGCAGCTGGACCCGAAAAACAGTCTCCGTTACCGTGGCGCAAAAATGCTGCAAAGAAGAAAGGAAAACAGCGTAGAGCAATATAAGCAAATCTCCTTATTTTAAACGGTTTTGAACACCATATCAGGCAGAAAAGTCATGTTTTTTTTATGTTTTTCTTGTACTTTTTGGGGCTTTTTCTCTCTTTGACCTGCTCAAAGAAATATTTAAGAATTTTCCATATATGGAAAAGCAGTTTACAGAAAATACTAGATATGGTATGATATAAACACTCTCTAAACAGAAAAAGATATTTGGAAAAGCAAGGATGGGAAGTTCTATGGTAAAGATTATTAAGAAAGACGGTACGTTAGAAATATTTAACGAACAGAAAATCGTGGTGGCGATTAGCAAGTCTGCTGACCGGGTGATGGTGAAATTAACCCCTCAAAATATAGAGGATGTATGCGCTTATGTAATGAACAGCATTGCGGAAAATAACCTGACCGAAGTGCCGATTAAAATGATGCATAATCTGGTAGAAAGCGCTTTGGACCGGGTGGACCCTCGCGTTGCCAAAAGCTATCGGGATTACCGCAACTATAAGCAGGACTTTGTCCATATGTTGGATGGCGTTTTCAAAAAGGCCCAGTCTATCATGTATATCGGTGACAAAGAAAATGCCAACACGGACAGCGCGCTTGTTGCGACCAAACGGAGCTTAATCTTTAACCAATTAAATAAAGAACTTTACCAGAAATTTTTCTTGACTACCGATGAATTGCAGGCTTGCAAAGACGGATATATCTATGTTCACGATATGTCTGCTCGTCGGGACACCATGAATTGCTGTCTCTTTGATATGTCTAATGTCTTAAAAGGCGGCTTTGAAATGGGCAACCTTTGGTATAACGAGCCAAAGACCTTAGACGTTGCCTTTGACGTTATCGGCGATGTGATTCTTTCTACTGCCGCGCAGCAATACGGTGGCTTTACCGTGCCGGAAATCGATAAAGTTTTAGCCCCTTATGCGGAGCTGAGCTATGAAAAATACTTAAAAGAAATCGGCGATATTCAAAAACAGTTGGGCGTTGATGACCCTGCCCAAGCAGAAGAATATGCTCTTTCTCATGTAAAACGAGACTTTGAACAAGGTTTCCAGGGCTTTGAATATAAGCTGAACTCTGTTGGTTCCTCCCGCGGGGACTATCCTTTTGTGACCATGACCATTGGTCTTGGCACGGACCGTTTCGCCAAAATGGCAGCCATTACCATGCTGGATGTTCACAGAAAGGGGCAGGGGAAAAACGGCAACAAAAAGCCGGTGCTTTTCCCGAAAATCGTTTTTCTTTATGATGAAAATCTTCATGGCGAAGGCTGCGAACTGGAAGAAGTATTCGACGCCGGGGTGGAATGTTCTCGGAAAACCATGTATCCCGACTGGCTCAGCCTGACAGGGGAAGGCTATGTTGCTAGCATGTATAAGAAATATAAAAGAGTGGTTAGCCCTATGGGGTGCCGTGCCTTCCTCTCTCCTTGGTATGAACGGGGCGGCATGAAACCTGCCGATGAAGACGATATGCCTGTATTTGTCGGGCGGTTTAACATGGGGGCGGTTTCTCTCCACTTGCCCATGATTTATGCCCAAGCCCAAGTAGAATCCAGAGACTTCTATGAAGTGCTTGACTATTATCTGGAAATGATTCGCAAAATCCATATCCGCACCTATGCTTACTTAGGCGAAATGCGCGCCTCTACTAACCCTATGGCATATTGCGAAGGGGGCTTCTATGGCGGTCACTTGAACCCGCGTGATAAGATTAAACCGCTCTTAAAAGCAACGACTGCATCTTTCGGTATTACTGCTCTTAACGAGCTGCAAGAATTACATAACCAAAAATCTCTGGTAGAAGACGGTCAGTTTGCTATTGAAGTTATGGAATATATCAATAAAAAAATTGCTGAATTCAAAGAAGAAGACGGTATCCTTTATGCCATGTACGGCACGCCTGCCGAGTCTTTATGCGGGCTGCAGGTAACTCAATTCCGCAATAAATACGGTATTGTAGAAAATGTATCCGACCGTCCGTATGTCAGCAATAGTTTCCATTGTCATGTAACAGAGGATATTACTCCTATTGAAAAGCAAGATTTGGAAAAACGGTTCTGGGATTTGTTAAACGGCGGCAAAATCCAATATGTGAAATATCCTATCGATTATAATATTGAGGCGGTAAAGACATTGATTCGCCGCGCCATGAAAATGGGCTTTTATGAAGGGGTTAACCTGTCCCTGGCTTATTGTGATGATTGCGGTCACCAGGAGCTGGAAATGGACGTTTGCCCCAAATGCGGCAGCAGTAACTTAACGAAAATCGACCGGATGAACGGTTATCTCAGCTATTCCCGCGTCCATGGGGATACCCGGCTGAATGCTGCTAAAATGGCAGAAATTGCAGAAAGGAAGAGTATGTGATGCGTTATCATAATATTACCAAAGACGATATGCTGAATGGCGAAGGTTTGCGGGTGGTATTATGGTTGTCGGGTTGCGAGCATCGCTGTCCCCATTGTCAGAATCCTATTACCTGGGACGAAAACAATGGACTGCTCTTTGATGCAGCTGCGAAAGAAGAAATCTTTGCGCAGCTGAAAAAAGATTATATTTCAGGTCTAACATTGAGTGGCGGCGACCCGCTGCACCCTGCCAATCGGGAGGAGGCGGCGGCTTTCGCGCGGGAAGTGCGGCAGAAGTTCCCCCAAAAGACCATTTGGCTCTATACGGGCTACACTTGGGAAGAAATGTGTAACTGGGATATTGTCAATTTCGTTGACGTCATCGTGGACGGTCGCTTCATTGAAGAACTCAAAGATAATACCTTAAAATGGTGTGGCAGCTCCAACCAACGGATTATCGACGTTCCGCAAACCCTAACTTCTGGAAATATTGTCTTAAAGGAGAAAAATCATGTCCGAGAAGATTACCGTCAAGGTGTTATCCAATCCTGCATATGGTGATTTGCCCTTGCCCAAATATGAGACGGCAGGAGCTGCGGCAGTAGATTTACTTGCTTGCATCACCGAGCCGCTTACGTTGTTGCCGGGGAAGCGGGCAATGGTGCCTACGGGGCTTTCTATCGCACTTCCCGAAGGCTATGAAGCTCAAGTGCGTCCACGGAGCGGTCTGGCTGCCAAAAACGGCGTTACCGTGCTCAATACGCCTGGTACCATTGATAGTGACTATCGTGGGGAGATTAAAGTCATTCTTATTAACTTAGGGGAAAAGCCGCTGGAAATCACTCGTGGGATGCGTATTGCCCAAATGGTATTTGCTCCTGTGACCCAAGGAGTGTGGCAGGTAGTAGATTGCTTAGATGAAACAGAGCGTGGTACAGGGGGCTTTGGCAGTACCGGAACAAAATAAACAATACGTTACGTTTACTATCATAAAAAAGAGAAGATGAAATTAGTTTTCATCTTCTCTTTTTTTATTTGCGAGGATAATATGATTTTAATATTCTAATTGCCTAAGTAAGCGGAGCGGACAGCGTCGTCGTTGAGGAGGTCACTTCCTTTACCTTCTTTGACGATTTTCCCTGTTTCCAATACATAAGCGCGGTTGGCGAGAGACAATGCTTTGGTGGCGTTTTGTTCTACTAAGAGAACAGTAACTCCTGCGGCATTCACGTCTTTGATGATGGAGAAAATCTCGTCTACAAGAATTGGTGCCAGCCCCATAGAAGGTTCATCTAAAAGTAGCATTTTGGGATTGGACATGAGGGCTCTGCCCATAGCAAGCATTTGTTGCTCCCCGCCGGAAAGGGTGCCTGCCATTTGGCTCTTTCGTTCCTTGAGTCGTGGGAAACGTTGGAAGATATTTTCGATATCTTGGGCTAGATTTTCTTTATCTTTGCGGATGTAGGCGCCCATTTCGATGTTTTCCATGACGGAAAGGTCGGCGAAAATCCGTCTGCCTTCCGGTACTTGAGCAAGACCTAATTGGACAATTTTGTGGGCTTCTGTCTTTCTCAGGTCGTGACCTAAGAAGTTGATTGTCCCACTTTTGGCGTCTAGCAACCGAGAGATGGTCTGCAAAATGGTGGTTTTTCCCGCGCCGTTGGCGCCGATGAGACTAACGATTTCTCCTTCTTCTACATGGAAGGAAACGTCTTTGATGGCGTGAATGGCGTCGTAATATACATTTAAATCTTTGACTTCTAACATCATATAACAGTTCCCCTTCTTACGCGCCCAGATACGCGCCGATTACTTTTTCGTTTTGTTTGATTTCTTCCGGCGTGCCTTCGGCAATGGTTTTACCATAGTCCAGCACGACGATTTTTTCACAGATACCCATGACTAAGCTCATGTCGTGTTCGATGAGCAGGATAGAGATACCGAAGTTATCTTTAACGAATTTAATGGTTTCCATTAGCTCATGGGTTTCGGTGTGGTTCATGCCGGCTGCTGGTTCGTCCAGGAGCAGCACTTTAGGATTGGTCGCCATAGCCCGGACGATTTCCAGCTTTCGCTGTTTGCCGTAAGGGAGATTGGCGGCTTGGGTATCAGCCAGACCGTCCAGGTCGAACACTTTCAAGAGTTCGTGGGCTTTTTCCTCTATTACGGCTTCTTCCTTCCAATATTTTGGCAGGCGGAAGAGGGCGGTAAGGGTGCCGTAGCTCATATCATGGAACATTGCCACTTTTACATTGTCGATAACCGACATATCCTTAAAGAGCCGAATATTTTGGAAGGTACGGGCGATGCCGCATTTGACGATAGACGCGGTGTTCTTCCCGACTAGGCTTTCTCCGTTTAAGGAAATAGAGCCTTCCGTGGGAGTGTATACCGCTGTAAGCAGGTTAAAGAGAGTGGTTTTCCCTGCGCCGTTGGGACCGATTAAGCCCATAATCTGGTTGGGTTCAATGGTGAAGGAGACGCCTTGCAAGGCTTGGAGTCCGCCGAAACGAATGCCTAAGTTTTCTACTTCCAAAAGTCCTGTTTTGTTACTCATGGGCTTGTTCTCCTCCTTTCGGCGCTTTTTTCTTGAAGAGGTCCGATAGTTCCTTCTTGCCTAATAACCCTTCTGGACGGAAAATCATCATCACTACTAAAGCGATGGAGTAGATGAGCAAGCGATAGTCGTTAAGACCGCGGAGTAATTCCGGTAGCAAGGTAAGAAAGCCTGCCGCAAATACGGACCCGGTGAAACTGCCCATACCGCCCAACACTACCATAATGAGGATTTCCACCGAGCGCATAAAGCCAAAGGTGGTAGGGTCTAACACAGTGATATAGTGGGCGTATAAGCCTCCGGCAACGCCGGCAAAGAAAGAGGAAATGGTGAAGGCGTAAATCTTATAGAAGGTGGTATTGACGCCAACAGCCTCCGCGGCGATTAAGTTATCCCGAATGGCTAAAATAGAACGACCGTGACGGGAGAAAATCAATGTGAACATCAAGATGATGGTGGCTACCATGATAAAGAACACCCAGTTAAAAGAGGTGTATTCCGGAATGCCCGAAAGACCTCTGCCGCCGCCAGTAAACTTCAGGTTCAAAATGATAACGCGGATGATTTCCCCAAAGCCTAAGGTGATGATAGCCAGGTAGTCACCACGCAAGCGCAGGGCAGGGATGCCGATGAGCATACCGCAAAAGCCAGC
>CATIYQ010000110.1 GCA_949739465.1 uncultured Peptococcaceae bacterium
ACCAGATATTGCTCTTTTAGTCCAGAAAAGGAAACACCCTCCAAATACCAATATTCATAGAGAATCGCGTCAATATCCCGCTCGATTGCACCGTGAAGGGCAGAAACACCGATTTTCGGTAGTTTTTTTCGCAGTTTCTCCTGTAAAAAATAGATATAGGGATGCACAATAGAGTCCACCATGTAGTGACAGACAAATCCTGCCAAATATGCCTGAAGAATAGGATAGTCTGACTCCTGCTTACGGGATGCTATAAAGTGCCAGGCAGCAGTCAGAATCAGAGTTCCCGAACATTTATGCAGCAAAGACGCACAATGGGGCACGGTTCGTTTCAAGCTGACAGGCTTGGTATAAAATAATAAGTCCGGACCTTGCAACCCCCAATGATACGCTGCCTCATACTGTCTCACAGCCTGCGCAAGA
The DNA here is from genome assembly GCA_949739465.1 of uncultured Peptococcaceae bacterium. GTDB lineage: Bacteria > Bacillota > Dehalobacteriia > UBA4068 > JAAVYR01 > JAAVYR01. The sequence goes on from CATIYQ010000110.1 coordinate 424, forward strand.
GACGTGTCCCTAGGGAGGGCGGGAATAACCTGCTGTCCTACAATATGATGAGTGGTAAAGTCAGGCATAACGCTTCCCTCCTCCTAAAAAATCCCTGATTCATACCTTTTTCTGTTTTTCTTTCATATACTATTACGAGGAAAACAGAAAGGAATCTTTCTCCATGATTCTATTATCCCATATTTTTGAAAAAATAAAAGACCTACCGGCAAATACCGCTTTCTATCTTCGTCAAGGACAAATCGCGCTGCTGCCCGAGGAGAGAAAACCTTATCACAAACTCTACCCCCAAGACTTAAAACGTCTTTTACGGGAAAAAGAAGATTTTCTCCTGCTAGACGTCCGCACCAAGCTGGAATATGATGCAGAACATATCCCCCAAAGCGTGCAGTTAGACATCGCTGATACGGAAGAGGCAATGCCTCGTCTTGCGCCAAACCTTTCAAAAAAAATCGTTATTTATTGTCACGGCGGAGAACGCAGCATCGAAATGGCAGAAAAACTTCACCGCCTGGGCTATGAACATATTTATTATCTCCACAAAGGCATCTCCCAATGGTATTATGCTACCGAGAAACAAACAGAGAACCAACTGTAATTCACAACAAGAAAAGACCCGATAGAACGGGTCTTTTCTTTATTTTTTATTTTTCTTAGGCCTTTTGCCACCATTTACTTCTTTTTGATACAGATACATGGAATAAATAATAGGCGCAAAGCAACACAACATCATACAAACAATCCACATAAACTGGGTAATGACATTTTCCTTAGGGAAAAGCTGCTTACTAAGGAGCATATAAACCCCGACCAAAAAGAAAATCGTGCCGGCAAAGGAGTGGGTCTTCTTCCAAATCTCCTTGCTGTAAAGCGTCCAGGGATTGCGATAAGCTACAAAATAGTTATAGGGAATCCGCGGTAAATAATACGATATCATCAAAAACATGATACCAATTATCAAGGAAACAAGGGTAGACATGGGAACGTCATGCCCCAAAGCAATATAAATGGAAACGGCCAACATCACCGATAAGACGCTGACAATGCTCCCTCTGATTAAAAAGTAAATGGAACTTTTCATCATGACGTCAGCGCGCTGGGGATCGACTTTCGGCGCATATAACAAAACAATGTTAAACAACACAGGTAACGACAGCATCAATAAATAAAGAATCCCTTTTGTCGTCCAGCCATCTACATCTCCCGCCGTATTCCAGTGCGTTGGAATAGATTCTGGCAATTTGTTATAAAACAGCAAGGCATATGCTAAGGGAATCAAAGCAATGGCAAATAAGATGATTTCCCGTATCAGCCGTTTATTATTTTCATTCATCGATAGATTGCTCCTTATCTTGCAAAAATCTTCTTATCAGTATTATCTATTGTATCATGAAGGAGCAATATTTACCAGCCGTAAGATTTATTTATTGATTTGCTGCTTGGTAAAGTCGAAAAACGCGCTTCTTTTAATCAGCGTTTGATAAACAGCAAAAGAAATCACAGCGTTCAGTCCCGCTTTAATGGCGTTAAAAGGAATAATCACCGGAATCATCATTTCTTTGACCATTTCCTGCGGCACACCAAAGAAGTGTACTGTAAAGATAAAATTCATAGGAATCATCATGGCTACCATAGCCACAGCCCCCAAGAAAAGACCGCAAATCAGCCCGCCTAAGCTCTGCTTTTTCCGATAAATAAAGGCAGTGAGGAAAACCAAAGAACCAGAAGCAAGGAAATGCATAAGAAATCCCACAATACCGTCGCCGCCGAAATACATAGCTTGGATAAGGGAAACCGCAGCTAAAATCAATAAGCCTGACACCGGACCTAAGTAAAGGGAAGCGATAATCACCGGCACATCCGCCATATCATACTTCATCCACGGAGCCGCCGCAAAGAGCGGAATCTGCACCAGCATAATCAGCACCACGGAAAGAGCCACCCACATAGCGCTATGGACCAAAATGCGGGTTTGCCGCCGACTCATATTTTGTTTGACTGTTTGTTCTACCATCAAAAAAACCTCCTTTTGCCGTCTATCAAAAGGTTACAAAAAAACCCTGCTAACAATAGCAGGGCAAAATACTTCACTTATTGCGTAAGCAAAATATTTGTATCTTCTTTCATCCGGACTATACCGTTGGCCTTGGATTTGCACCAAATCAGCGCAAAGAGCATCATACCCTTGCGGTCGCGGGCTTTTTCTTTACAAAGAAATTACCGCCAGTGGGGAATCTCACCCCGCCCTGAAGACAGCATATTTATTTTTTATTATCTTATGCTTTTTTCTCGCTTTTGTCAACTGTTTTTTCGCTACTTCTCCAGATAAACAACAGCCTTTTCAATGACTTTTACCAGGATGGGCAACAGCAACAGCTGGAGAATAATCCCCGGCACTGCTACCACAAAAGAAGCACTGACAAAGGTCTCTAAGCCATAAGGAGCGCCTTTTAACCCCAAGAGGAAGAAATTGGCAACGCCTGCCACACACCGCCCGGAGAGCATGGCGAGAATCAGCGCCGGATAAACACCTAGCTTCTTGTAGGCGAGACTTGCCACGGCGCCATAAGTTGCCAGCTCAAAACACATGGCAATAGCAGTAGGAAACAACACCGGCATACCTGTAATCATGGAAGAGATAAAGGGCATAACCATGCCGCACAACAAACCGTAACGCCAGCTGCAAACAAAACCACATAAGAGCGCGGGAATGTGCATAGGCAAGAATGCCGGACCTGCACCGCCAATCAAGTGAAAAAAGCTGGGCAACACCAGCCCCATGCTAACACATAAGGCGGCAAAAACCAGTTGAAAAGCTTGGTTATGGACAAACACCCGATTTTTTTGTAGGGAAAGCATATCTTCGTTTTTCGTCATCCTAAGCTCCTTCTTTCTCTGCATAATGTGTTCTAGCCAAAGCAGCGCACCATGATGACGCCGGGGATTTCTAATGCCGCGGCAATACGGTCCTGACTGCAATGTTCCTCTACCCCGCAAAGGATATAACAAATCCCCTTTTTCACACCTTGGACTTGCTGTTGTATCTTCACGCCTAGGGCGGCAATCACTTGGTCCGGATTGACGGTTTCTTTGGCGATGATACCAATCCGTTTCCCCCCTTGCCAATCTGCCACGACACTTGGCAGGTTGACAGAGTTGACAATATCTCCTGTTTGCAGATAGGCGGCAACCTCTTTTGCCGCCATAGCTGCACAGTTTTCCTCACTCTCAGCGGTAGAAGCTCCTAAGTGCGGTACCGCTAGCGTATTAGGCATGGCTAAGACTTCCTCATTGGGCAAATCCGTCACAAAGTAAGCCACCTTGCCACTTGCCAGCGCTGCTGCTAAATCACTGTTAACCACCAAATCAGCCCGTGCCATATTGATGATTTTTACACCATCTTTCATCTGACTAATCGCGGCAGAGGAAATCATACCTTTTGTATCCGGTAAAGACGGCACATGAAGAGAAAGATAATCGCTCGCCCCATATAAATCCGCCAAAGCGTCTACCATTTTCACACCCTTTTCCCGCAGAGCGGCAGCTTTTTCCGAAGAGAGAACAGGGTCATAGCCCACGACCTGCATACCGAGAGCGACAACCGCCTCCGCTACCAGAGAACCGATTGCCCCCAAACCAATAATACCAATGGTTTTCCCCTGGATTTCATTACCAGCAAAGTTGCTCTTGCCCTTTTCCACCAACTTGCCTACTTGCTCCTCTTCCGGAGCTAAGGTCTTTGCCCAGGTAATCCCTTCATAAATACGGCGAGAAGCTAGGAGAATGGCGCAAATCACCAATTCCTTTACAGCATTGGCATTGGCTCCCGGCGTGTTAAAAACCACAATGCCTTCTTCGGTGCAGCGGTCCAAGGGAATGTTATTTACACCCGCCCCCGCTCTGGCAATGGCTTTTAACGTGTCAGGAAACACCATGTCATGCATAGCGGCAGAACGTACCAAAATGGCGTCTGGATTTTGAGCGTTATCATCAATCCGAAAAACCTCCGCGTCCAGCTGCGCCAAGCCTTTGGGAGAAATTTTATTTAATGTTTGAATGGTAAACATCGTAAACCTCCTATTTTTTTGATTAAAAATCCTACATAGAATATGGTATGACAGCTGCCTGCCATACCATATGTTTTTTTATTGATTTGCTTTTTCAAACTTCGCCATGAAGTCCACTAAATCTTTGACACCTTGGAGGGGCATCGCGTTGTAGATAGATGCCCGCATACCACCAACCAGACGATGACCTTTTAAGTTTACAAAGCCCGCCGCGGCAGCCTCCGCTACAAATTTTGCGTCTAAGTCAGCATCTCCTGTGACAAAGGTTACGTTCATCATAGAGCGGCTGTCCTTTTGGATTTTGCCTTGGAATAATTTGCTTTGGTCTAAGAAGTCATAGAGAAGGGCGGCTTTTTCCTGGTTCCGCTTTTGCATAGCGGTAAGACCGCCTAAAGATTCTACCCATTCCAACACCAATTTCAAAATATAAATGCCATAGGTAGGCGGCGTGTTATACATGGAGTTGTTTTCCGCCATCAGTTTGTAGCCATACATCACAGGCGTTTTTTCTTGAGGTTCGCCCAATAAATCGTTCCGAACAATCACCACAGTAAGCCCTGCCGGACCCATGTTTTTTTGCGCCCCGGCATAAATCACGCCGTATTTGGATACGTCTACCGGCTCGGATAAAATGCAGGAAGACATATCGGAAACAATCGGTACGCCCTTGGTTTCCGGCAAATAGCTCCATTTGCTGCCGTAAATGGTGTTGTTTTCACACATATGGAAATAATCTGCATCAGGCGTTAACAGCAATTCTTCTTGTCGAGGCAAGCGGCTGTAATTTTCCTCTTTGCCGTCAAAAGCAATACGAGCGTCACAAAACCGTTTCCCTTCTTGGTAGGACTTCTTGCTGAATACCCCTGTCAAAGTATAGTCAGCAATGCCACTTTTGGTCGCTAAGTTCATCGGCACCATGGTAAATTGGGAAGTAGCCCCACCTTGTAAAAAAAGCACCGCATAATCATCAGGAATAGACATAATGCTGCGCAGCTTTGCTTCCGTTGCCGTAATAATACCGTCGTATACCTTAGAACGGTGACTCATTTCCATCACGGACATACCGGAATCCTCATAATTAAGAAGTTGGGACGCTGCTTTGGTCAGCACTTCCTCTGGCAACATAGAAGGACCGGCTGAAAAATTGTAAACCCGTTTGCTACACATCTGAAAAGACCTCCTAATTCACATCATTGCATTTTCATGATTTCATAATAAGCCTATACAGGACAGAGAGAACCCCCCTCCAAAATCTCTGAGAATTCCCTCCTTTTCTAAGTCCAGTATCTTACAATCCGACGGTGAAGTCAAGTATCTTTTCCCTGATTTTGCAGAGATTTCCCCTGATTTTCTCTTCTCCATTCATCTCCTTCATAGTATAATGGGATTAGCGCAAAGGAGGAATGGCTATGCTTTGTATCTCGGATATCAAACTAACCTTAGACCAGGTTGTAAATAAAGACGGCAAACCAACAGAAAAAGAATACCTGCAAAAAAAAATATTAGCCGCGCTATCCCTAAAACCAACGGATTTGCAGAAAATCACGATTCATAAAAAGTCTCTGGATGCGAGAAAAAAACAGCTATCCTTCATCTACACTGTCCATGTAACACTAAAAAATCTCTCCGAAGATAAACTACTGAAAAAGATAAAATCAGCAAAAGTTACCAAGGCAGAACCATACCATTATGCAGTCCCCCGCCTGACATTAGAAGATGACAACTGCCGTCCTATCGTCATCGGCTGTGGTCCTGCAGGACTCCTTGCGGGGGTTATCCTAGCAGAGGCAGGGCTTCGTCCCATTCTCCTGGAACGAGGCTGCCCCGTAAAGCAACGAAAAGCAGACATTGAAACCTTTTGGAAAACGGGAAAACTGAATCCCGACTCCAACGTACAATTTGGACAAGGAGGAGCCGGCGCCTTTTCCGACGGCAAGCTGACCACCGGCACTAAAGACCACCGAAACCGTAAAGTTTGCGAAGAATTCGTCCAAAGCGGCGCGCCGGAAGAAATTCTTTATCTGGCAAAACCACACATCGGCACAGATATTTTGCTCACTGTGGTAGAAAACCTCAGCCAAAAAATTATCAATCTGGGTGGAGAAATCCACTTTCAAACCAAAATGGAGCAACTAATAATTGAAGACAATCGGGCAACAGGCGTCATCGCTCTTTGCAGGGGAAAGCAAACTGCTTATCAAACCAAACATGTTATTTTAGCCGTAGGACACAGCGCGCGGGATACCTTTGCCCATTTATATGAACAGCAGATACAAATGGAACAAAAACCTTTTGCCATCGGTCTTAGAATAGAACATCCCCAAGACTATATCAACAAGCTGCAATATGGCAATGCGGCAGAGCACCCTGCCCTTGGTAACGCCGATTATAAAGTTTTCACCCACCTGCCTAACGGCAGAACCGTCTATTCCTTCTGTATGTGTCCCGGCGGCTTTGTGGTGGCAGCAGCGTCCGAAGAGAGGCACGTAGTCACCAACGGCATGAGCTATCACGCCCGAGACGGCGTGAATGCCAACAGCGCAATCCTTGTCAGCGTTACGCCGGCAGATTTTCCCAGCGACCACCCTTTAGCAGGCATCCAGCTGCAACGGTCCATAGAACAGAAAGCCTTTGCCATGGCGGGAAACACCTATCACGCCCCTACTCAGGTTTTACAAGACTTTTTGCAGAACCGACCCTCTACTGATTTTGGCAAAGTTCGCCCTACTTATGAACCGGGCGTTGTCCTCTGCAATCTGACCCACTTATTCCCAGAAGAGCTAACGAAAAGCCTCCAAGAAGGAATTCTTGCTTTAGATAAACACATGCCCGGCTTCGCCTATGGCGAGGCGCTTCTTACCGCCCCCGAGACCAGAAGTTCTTCCCCCATTCGTATTCCCCGAGATGAGACCTATCAGTGCAATATTCGAGGGGTATACCCTTGCGGCGAAGGTCCGGGATATGCCGGAGGCATCATCTCCGCCGCCGTCGACGGCGTCCGCTGCGCGGAACAAATCATCAAAACCTACATCCAAAAGTAATATACCGGGAGGTATCGGAAACGATGAGAAAGCCAAAAAGAACGAAACCAATTCATATATTTTCCCTACTGTGGGGGTGTTTCTGTCTATTGGTGCTTTGCAGCTGCGGACAAGAAACCAGGACGCCCACAAACGTCAATGATGAATTAAGAGGAGAAACCAAGGAAATCACGCTCTTAGAGCTGCCTCAAGAAACAGATTTACTTTATCTGGGCAGAGAAGGTAACTTTGATTACTTTATTGACCCGACTCTGCCTCAGCAGGAAATCAAAGTAGCAGTAGATAAGCGCGCCTCTCAATTTTTGAATAAAGTTCATCCCTTTACCATGCTGCAAGTGATTTATGACGCCAATAATCCCCAAGGTATTCCCGAAATGCGGATTTACACTATCTCCAGCATGAACACCCACTTTTTCTGCGCCATTACCACACCGCCCGGCTTAGATCAGGCAGAGGTTTACGGCAAAGAGTTTTTAGACAGCTTTCTTTTCACCCGCATTTTCCCGGCGTTAGCTATCAGCGACTATCAGCTACTAGAGGCAAACCTTACACCGCTGGATGAAGAAAATCATATATTCGCCCTGACCCTAACCGCCAACCTGATTCCAGACCATACAGAATTCCAACAGTACGGCTACAAGTGGAGCGGTTTCTCGGAAAAAAGCGATACCATCACAGGGCAGCAGCTTTCCACCGTGCTTTATCACTATGACGGCGCTTGGGGCTGCTACTTTAACAGCGAGCATAATGTTCCCTTAACGGAGGGCTACAGGGAAAATCCTATCATCCCTGAGCGTGAATATGCCTACCAACCGGAAGAAAGCAACTTTGATAATGTTTTTGAAGGCAAGCCCGTCCAGGCGGTTTTCTATGAAGACGGCAATTTCTCTTATCTAACCCAAACCATATTCGTCATCACCGAGAAATCTCCTGACGGCTCTACCATAGAAAGCGGGTATTTTCGCACCCAACTGCTGCAATATGAACGGGAAACAGGCTATCAGCGGGAAACGGCAATTCTTGATGATAACTTGCTTTTTCCCAAAGTTATCGGCAGAAATCAGAATATGGCATATCTTGCCACCAGCCGCACAGAATACCCCTCCGGAGAGGAACAGGGCAATATCTTACGCTGGGATTTGGATAGCGGCAAAACAGAAACCCTTTTTGTAAACGCTGCACCCCTTCTCGCTACAACTCAAGAAATTTTTGTGCTGCAATTAGGTGAAACAGCCTCTTATCCAACGGGCATTTATCGGATTCGCAT
>CATIYQ010000111.1 GCA_949739465.1 uncultured Peptococcaceae bacterium
CTGACTGTTTTTGTAACAGCAATCAATTGGGGTGTGTTGCCAAAGACAGATTGCCGACAAGCGTCTTCCATATTTCTTTGCACCCGTGCCAAGGACGCTGCAATCTCTGTTTCCATTCTGTCTGCCTCCGCAAGGTCAGGCAAAGAGCCTGTCCTATTTAAAATATACTTTTTGGTTTTCTTTGGCAAGAGAAGGATTGGTTACCACTGCCGTACCGACAGCCAACCCCTCAATGACGGACATATCGTCTATGGTACCAACCACTTCTACTTCCGCAATGGCAAGTCTACTTCTCTTTACGACGTAGACATACGGTTTTCCTGCTTGATCATAAAAAATTGCTTTATTCGGCACAATATTTCCTTTTATACTATCCAAAAGAATATCCACCGTCATTTTCCGTTCTCCGGAAAGGACAATATCGTTCCGTTTGATTTTGAATAAAATTTGCACGCCGTCCGCCCTCTGATTCACAGAGACAACTGTCGCGGAAAGCCTGCTGTCTATAACCTCCACCGCCCCCGTAGGGTTATCCTCTTTTTGCTGCTGTCCTTCTGGCAAGCGAATACGAATCCGTTGTTCCGGCTCTAAAGCGACCGATTTATTTGGGTCTTTTATCCGTACCAAAAAATAAACATCGGAAAGATTATCAATGATTTTAAATAAGCCTTTTCCCGCGCCAAGAACAGCTTCCTCCTGAGAGGATTCTTGATTCTGGCTTGAATGTTCAGTCTCGTCTAACAAACCTAAGATTTTATCCAAATCAACGCTATCCGCCTGTGACGGTGTTAACACTCTCTCCAGCCCATCTATCTGATAAGAAACTGCACCCGGCGCCCCGGCATACACCGGCTTTTTGCTACCGCCTGATACCAGATACCCCACTAAGGCGCCGTCTGCCACTCGTTCTCCCTCTGCCACGATAGGTCGCCACTCTCCACCGCCGGAGGCTTGTACTACTTTAGAATCATAAATAATAATGCCTTCTGCAGCTATTTTGTCCTCCAGAACCCCCTCAGAAACAGTGGCAAAATTTAACATCTTCGCTGCAAAGTAATCTTTTAACGGAATGAAAAATGTCGTTACTAAAATTAGCAATAATAAAAAAACAAGTAAATCTACGGTTTTGTTTCTTTGCACTTTTCTTTTTTTATGTTTTGTTTTATGTTCTGTCCGGTTTTCACCAGGCATAAAATGACCACCTCGCCAAATACAGTTCCTCCCATATGAACTGTAAAATATTATAATGGATTTATTATATCATTTTTTCTCTGAAAAGAAAATAAAAACAACAAAAACAGAGTATCAGCAAAAAATTGCCCCATACTCTGTCTGATTTTAATATAGCTGTTTCTTTATTTTTCTCTCGGTTTACCTGCATCGTCCTTTTGTAACTGACGCAGTTCCTTCATAAAGGTTTCAATATCTTCAAACTTACGATAAACAGAAGCGAAACGCACATAAGCAACCTCATCAATATGACGGAGCCTGTCCATGACCATTTCGCCAATGGCCAAAGAATCCACTTCTTGGTCCAGATTGTTTCTCAGTTCCCGCTCAATATCCCGCACCGTTTGCTCTAAAATGCCAATAGGCACAGGGCGTTTATCACAAGCCTTAATCAGACCATTTAAAATCTTCGTACCGTCAAAAACTTCCCGTCTTTTATCCCGTTTTACCACGACCAGGGTCATATCTTCCACCCGTTCATAAGTAGTAAACCGTTTACCGCATTCCAGGCATTCTCTGCGACGGCGAATACTTCTACCGTCCTCCACAGGACGAGAATCCAAGACCTTTGAATCTGCAAATCCGCAAAATGTACAACGCATCGTTCTGTAACCCTCCCTAAGAGATACATTCTCTCCCATAAGAGTATACCTTCCTTTTTCAAAGGCTGTCAATGTTTCTTCACTATTTTATTATTTCCACTGATAATCATCAATAGGCGCAATCTCATTGCGACCGACACCTCTGCCTTGTCCCCGAAAATCATCTAATTCCACCAGCACTACATCTCTACCGATTTTTTTTATTTGCTCCCAAGGAACCACAATATCGTCGCTCCGTCCAAAAATCCGCAGAATCTTTCCCGGACCAGGCAAAATAATGGCTTGAATCCTGCCCTCTGCCAAATCCAACTCAATATCTTTGATAGCGCCTAACTTTTTACCATCTAGGGTGTTGACAATATCTTTGCTCCGTAAATCCGATATTTTGAACATAAACATCCCCTCCTACAAAATACTATATGTCCCAAAAAGAAAAATAAGCCTATTTCCTAAAAACTTTTTTCTTCAGTCTTATTTGAGGAAGTCATGTTATGATTAAACTAAAATCTCATCATCAAGCGAGGCATACGATGACTCAAACAGCAATCCAAACCAAAATAAAACCCCAAAGAAGCCTACTAAAAAAATTACTGCAAACTGCTCTTGCTTTATGCATTTTGGCAACCGTGGCAGTTTTTGCTATCTGCGCTTATGTAGCTCACACAGGGGAAAAATATTTAGTGACGGCAGAGAAAGCACCTGCTGTCGACGCCATTCTCATTTTGGGCGCCAGAGTTTACACGGACGGCACCCCCTCGCCCCTGCTCCAAGATAGATTAGACTATGGCTATACTCTTTATGCGGCGGGAAAAGCCGACCGCATCATCGTCAGCGGCGACCATGGTCGGAAAGAATATGACGAAGTCAACGCCATGAAAAATTATCTGCTCAAAAAAGGCGTACCCCAGGAACATATCTTCCTGGACCACGCCGGCTTTAATACTTACGACAGTCTTTATCGAGCAAAAGAGATTTTTCAGGTAAACACTTTAATCGTTTGCACCCAGGAGTTTCATATGCCTCGCGCTCTCTATATTGCAAGACAGCTGGGTCTGGAAGCATATGGCTATGCCGCGCCCGACAAAGCCGCCTATCACATGGCATATAACAACTTCCGAGAAAAGCTCGCCCAAGTAAAAGCCTTCTTGGAAACAGATGTGCTGCACAGAAAACCGAAATATCTAGGAAATGTCATTCCCATTCAAGGCAGCGGACTACCTACCCAGGTTTAATGCTTTCGCCAATCTTTCTCATCTTTCAAATCAACAGGCTTTTGCCGCACTTTATTTTTGGGCTGCAAGATTGTCGGACGATAAATCTGTTTGGAGATGGGCGTGCGGAAAAAGATTTCCTTGAAAGCACTTGCCTGAAAAGGCACCAGAGGCCATAAATAAGGAATACCGAAGGATTTGCTCCTTGCCAAAAAGAAGAATACCCCTGCCGCCGTCAGCCAAAAACCAATCTTTCCGCCCGCAAAAACAGCGCAAATCAGCAATACCCGTACTAATCTGTGCGCCATGCTCAGCTCATAGCTAGGGGTAGCGAAAGAAGCTGTGGCAGCAGCAGCCGTATACATCACCACATGAGTGGAAAACAATCCTAAATCCACCGATAAATTCCCTACCAAAAGAGCGGCAACCAACCCTAAGGAGGTAGTAAGCGGCGACGGCGTATGGATAGCAGCCAGACGAATAATATCTACCACAATTTCCGCAATGATTAACTGACCAAAAACAGACACGCTGCCGGGAATGGAAATGCCCTGTTCCACCACGCCAAGATACCACAGCGGCAGGATAAACACAGAAAGAAAAATCGCAATCATTCTCACCACGCGTAAGTAGCCGCCAACTAAGGGACTTTGGCGAAACTCTTCCGCATGCTGAAAGTGATAAAAATAGGTAGCAGGCAAAATAATCACGCTGGGAGATGTATCCACCAGGACAAGAATATGCCCCTCCAGCAAATGTTCTGCCGCTACATCAGGACGCTCCGTATAGCGAACCTTAGGAAAAGGATTCCATATCATGCCGGGAGTAATCAATTCTTCAATGGATTTTTCCGCCATGGGCAGCCCGTCAATATCAATGGCTTGTAGCTTCTCCAAGACCATATCCACCAGATGACTGTTAGCCACGTCTTCGATATAACAAAGACAAACGTCTGTTTTGGACCGTCTGCCGATTTGCAGCATTTTCGTCCGCAGGTTTTCATCTCGGATACGCCGCCGGATAAGCTGGGTATTATAAACAACCGTCTCCGTAAAACCGTCTCGAGACCCCCGCACCACTTTTTCTAAATCAGGCTCTTGAGGTCCGCGAGCAGCAAAAGCGCGTAAATCCAGCAGCAAACCGCAAGCCATACCGTCCAGGATAAACGCCGTCTGCCCCATGAGTACGCCGTCCATCAGGCGGTCTAAATCCTCCACTACTTCGATTTGAGAGACGGGAAAATATTTCTCTTTTAAGGCATCAAACAACTCTTGGGCAGGCATTGACGGCAAAGCGGAAATATTGCTCAAAAGCATGGCAAGAACCGTATCATCCACAAACCCTTGCACCATGAAAAACGCCCCTTGATTACCGCCGACCAATAACCCATAAGGGATAATATCATAATTAATATCCGCCCCTAGTTTGCAAAAAAGATAATCATAATTTTCTTGAAATTGCTTAGAAAATACTTTGCCTGCCTCCGCCATAGAACAATCTTTTCCTTCCTACTGTTTTCTTGTTTTTAGTATGGATTGTTCCTGCTAAAATATACAATTTATGCTAAAATATACAATTTATAAAAAGAAACAAAAAAGCAGTGACATATTTCTCACTGCTTAAATTTTTTATATCATTTCAGTTTCCGCATTCGATAGAAATGGTGTTAAATAAGTGCAAAATATCTTCTACGGATATAGCTGCTTTATCCGCTCCCGCTTTATCCAGGACGATTTGCCCTTTATCCAGCATCAAAAGTCGGTCGCCATATTCCACCGCATAACGCAGGTTATGAGTAACCATCATGGTGGTCAGGTGTTTTTCCTTCACCACTTTATCAGTCAGTGCCATTATCAGCTCCGCTGTTTTCGGGTCTAGGGCTGCCGTGTGTTCGTCTAAAATGAGGAAATCCAACGGCGTCAGCGTCGCCATAATGAGAGACACCGCCTGTCGCTGCCCGCCGGATAAGGCGCCTACTAAGGTATCCATTTTGTTTTCTAGTCCCAGTCCTAAGACGGATAACTGCTCTTTATAAAAATCCAGATGCTTGCGGTTTACCCCTTTGGAGAGACCGAAAGACTTGCCTTTATTGTCGGCAAGAGACATATTTTCTAAAATGGTCATATGAGGGCAAGTCCCCATAGAAGGATTCTGATAAACCCGTCCAATGGTTTGGTAGCGGCAAAAATCTTTTTTTCCGTTGATGTTTTTGCCGTTGATTCGTACTTCTCCGCTATCAATGGGAATAGAACCGCAAACAATATTCAGCATACTGGTTTTTCCCGAGCCGTTGCTGCCCACAATAGAGACAAAAGAACCTTGGTCAATGGTGAGATTAAACTTATCAAAGAGACACATTTCATTGACGCTGCCCGGGTTATATACTTTGCAAATATCTTTTAACTCAAGCATGTCTTCTCACCGCCCCTTTTTCCATATTGCCCATAACCAAAATCATCAGGAACAACACTGCCGTTATCAGTTTTAAGAGGTTTGGCGGCAACCCCAGAGAAATGGCAATTTGAATGCAGATTTTATAGATGATACTGCCTACCATCACTGCTGTTGTACCCTTTACAAAGCTCATTTTACGAAAAAGGGTCGTCCCGATAATCACCGTAGCTAAGCCAAAAACAATTTGCCCTGTACCCATAGTAGC
>CATIYQ010000112.1 GCA_949739465.1 uncultured Peptococcaceae bacterium
TCTCGAAGAGGCGTGAACCATTTGCCTTCATAAACAATGCTGGCATATTTGCTTGCCATATCCTTTTTTACTGCATAGGTGTCTCTATCCAAAATCAATTCTTCCAATTGCTGGTGGGCTTCCATTAAGATGGTACCGCCCGGTGTTTCATAAACGCCGCGAGACTTCATGCCTACAACACGGTTTTCTACGATGTCCACAATGCCGATGCCGTGTTTGCCGCCCAAGGCGTTTAATTCTTCAATAATTTGGGAGAATTTCATCTTCTTGCCGTTTAAGGCTACTGCTACCCCTTTTTCAAAGGAGAGGGTAACATATTCCCCTTCGTTAGGAGCTTTCTCAGGGGTAACGCCTAATACCAACAGGTGGTCGAAGTTTGGCTCATTAGCAGGATTTTCCAACTCTAACCCTTCATGACTGATGTGCCAAAGATTCCGGTCGCGGCTGTAACTGGAGTCAGCGGAAAACGGCAGGGTAATGCCATGTTTGCGGCAATATTCGATTTCATCTTCCCGAGACTGCATATTCCATGTTTCATTGCAGCGCCAAGGAGCGATGATTTTCATATCGGGAGCAAGGGCTTTAATGCCCAATTCAAAGCGAACTTGGTCGTTACCTTTCCCTGTTGCGCCGTGGCAAATGGCAACCGCACCTTCTTTGCGAGCAACTTCTACTAATTTTTTGGCAATCAACGGACGCGCCATGGAGGTGCCCAGCAAATATTTGTTTTCATAAATGGCGTTTGCCTGCACGCAAGGAGCGATGTATTCATCGGCGAATTCATCTACCACGTCTAAAATGTAGCATTTGCATGCACCGGTAGAAAGCGCCCGTTCTTCCAAGCCTTCTGTTTCTTCCCCTTGTCCTACATTGACGCAACAACAAACCACGTCATAGTCATAGTTTTCCTTGAGCCAAGGAATAATGGCGGTGGTATCCAACCCACCGGAATATGCCAGTACAACTTTTTCTTTCATTTCTTTTATTTCCTCCCGATTTCTCTCTGTTATCACCAGTATATTTTATTTATCCAGCATGGTCAATGCCATGACTGCCATTTGGGCATAGAGCCTGTTTTCCGCTTCGTCAAAGATGACGGATTGAGGACCTTCAAAAACGTCTTCCGTGATTTCCTGTCCGCGATAAGCAGGCAGACAATGCATGACCAGCGCGTCGTCTTTGGCTTGTTTTAGCAATTCCGCGTTAATCTGATAGCCGGCAAAATCTTTCTGCCGTTGGAGTTTTTCTTCTTCCTGTCCCATGCTGGTCCAGGCGTCGGTGCAAAGGATATCAGCGTTCTTCGCTGCTGCCGGGATATTATCCACACAGATTTCTACGCTGCCGCCGTTTTCACGAGCGACCTGCTGAGCTAAGTCTACAATGGCTTTGTCCGGTAAATGGGTGCTAGGGCAAGCGATAGCCACTTCCATGCCGAATTTCGCCCCCATATTCATGAGAGAGTGCGCCATATTGTTACCGTCGCCGATAAAGGCAAATTTTAATCCCTTTAATCTGCCTTTATGTTCCCGAATCGTTTGCGCGTCCGCCATAACCTGACAAGGGTGCAATAAGTCTGTCAACCCGTTAATCACAGGAATGGACGCATACTTCGCCAGCTCTTCTACACGTTCGTGGGCAAAAGTACGAATCATAATGCCATTTAAATAACGGGACAACACCCGCGCCGTATCAGGAATCGGTTCTCCCCTGCCGATTTGGGAATCATTGCCGGAAAGAAACAACGCGTACCCCCCTAAATAGTACATTCCCGTTTCAAAAGAAACGCGAGTTCTGGTAGAGCTTTTTTCAAAAATCATCCCCAGCGTTTTGCCCTTTAAAATATCAATGGGACGACCAGCTTTCTTTTCTGCCTTCAGATAATCTGCCACGTCCAGCATATAGAGGAGTTCCTCGCTGCTAAAATCCGTCAGCGCCAGGAAGTCTCTCCCTGCAAAATCCTTTTTTAACTCCATGTTTTGCACTCCTTGTTTTTTCTATCTTATTTTTTATTTTACCATATTTTTCTATCTCTGCCCAATGTTATTTTCAAAGGCGGCGTCCAATACGGCTACTGCCTCATCGATTTCCTCTTTGCTTACAGTAAGCGGCGGCAAAAGCCGAATGACTGTGCCGGCGGTACAGTTTACCAGCACACCATGTTCCTTAGCAAAGCTTACAATGCCGCTTCCTTCATGGGATAATGCCAAGCCAACCAATAAGCCTTTTCCCCGCACTTCTAAAATATCAACATACTTTTCTTTTAAGCCTTGCAGTTTTCCCCAAAGATAATTGCTGACCTCTCTCACATGGTCTAAAAATCCCGGTTTTAACATGGTTTCCACTACCGCGGTCCCTGCCGCGGTCACCAGAGGATTGCCGCCAAAGGTAGAGCCATGATCACCGGGGTGAAAGGCTGCCGCCACTTTATCAGTAGCAAGAAAAGCGCCGATAGGCACACCGCCGCCTAAGCTTTTTGCCAGCGTCATAATATCAGGCACGATATCATATTGCTCATAGGCGAAAAGAGTCCCTGTCCGTCCCATACCGCACTGAACTTCATCTAAAATTAAAAGAATGCCCTTTTCGTCGCAAAGAGCGCGGACTTGCCGCAAATAGGTCAGGTCAGCAGGAACAACGCCCCCTTCTCCTTGGACCGTTTCCAGCATGACAGCGCAAGTCTTTTCCGTGATTGCCTGTTCTAAATCAGCAAAGTCGTTAAAGGATACATAAGAAAAGCCCTCCGGCAAGGGGTGGAAATGCTGATGAAATTTTTCTTGTCCCGTTGCCTTTAAGGTGGCAAGGGTTCTGCCATGAAAAGATTGTTTCATGGTGACAATATCTGTCCGCTCCCCATGTCCTTGTTCCACCGCATATTTACGGGCTAATTTAATAGCGCCCTCATTGGCTTCCGCGCCGCTGTTGCAGAAAAAAGCTTTATCCAAGCTAGAATGTTCCACCAGGAGCTTTGCCAGCCTGATTTGCGGCTCAATCCAATACAAATTGGAGCAATGGATTAAGGTCTTGCTTTGTTCCGCTATGGCTTCTACCACTGCAGGAGAACAATGCCCCAAACCGTTAACGGCAATGCCGGAAACAAAGTCTAAGTATTCCTTACCGTCTGCGTCCCAAATGCGACTGCCTTCACCCTTCGTTACTACCATGGGTAGTCTGCCATAAGTATGCATTAAATATTTTTCGCCTTCAGCAATCCATTCTTGATTGTTCATCGTCTGTCTCCTCTTCTACTCCGCCGCCTTATTCCGCCACCATTGTGCCAATACCGTCCTTGGTCAGCATTTCCAATAAAATGCTGTGCGGACGCCTGCCGTCTAAAATGTGAGCGCTTTTTACCCCGCCTTTAATGGCGTTCACACAGCAATCTACCTTGGGTATCATGCCGCCGGAAATAATCTTCCGTTCGATTAAATTATCCACTTCGTCTAACCGTAAAGAGGATATCAAGGTGGAGGGGTCGTCTTTATCCACACAAATACCTTCTACATCCGTAAGAATGATGAGCTTTTCCGCACCCAGCGCCACGGCAATTTCTGCCGCCGCATAGTCGGCGTTAATATTATAGCTTTCCCCTGCCGTCCCAATGCCGATGGGAGAGACCACAGGGATATAGTCCCGCTCAATGAGCATATCCAAAGGCTCAGTACTAACAGAAACAATTTCTCCCACAAAGCCTAAGTCCAACTCTGTCTTCTCGCCCTCTGCATTGAGGGCGCTGGTCGTCTTCTTCTCTGCCAGCAACAGATTGCCGTCTTTGCCAGAAAGACCGATTGCCTTGCCGCCGTTTTGGTTAATATGGGTAACGATGCCTTTGTTCAGCTTGCCTACCAGCACCATTTCTACCACTTCCATAGTGTCGCCGTCCGTTACCCTGAGACCGTTAATAAACTCGGACTGGATATCCAGCCGTTTCAAAAGACGGTTAATCTCCGGTCCGCCGCCGTGAATAATCACAGGATTAATGCCCACCAACTTCATCAAGATGACATCATTGATGACAGCTTTTTGCAGTTCTTCATTAAGCATAGCGTGACCACCGTATTTGATGACTACCGTCTTGCCATGAAATTCTTTAATATAGGGCAGCGCGTCTACTAAGATATTTGCTTTGTCAATTGGGTTTGCCATTTTCTTCACTCCTATCAGGTCCGATAGTCTCCGTTAATCTTCACATAATCATAGCTTAAATCACAGCCCCAAGCCGTAGCGGAATATTCGCCGTCAGCAAAGTCCATGATAACGGTAATTTCATCTTCCGCTAAAATTTGCGCCGCCCGTTCCTCGCTGAAGGGATAAGGCGCGCCGTCCGCCATCACTTGCTCTTTACCGGCTTTGCTTTCCAGCCAGATAGATACCTTCCTCGGGTCGTAGCTTGCCTCTGAGTAGCCAACAGCGCAAATGATTCTGCCCCAGTTGGCGTCTTCGCCAAAGAAAGCGGCTTTCACCAGGCTGGAGGCAGCTACTGCTTTAGCGGCTTTTTTCGCGTCGTCTAAGCTTTGCATATGGAGCGCATGAATGGTTATCAGCTTTGTTGCTCCTTCGCCGTCTTTGGCTATCATGCGGGCGAGCGCGATACATACCTGCTTTAACGCCGCCGCAAAGACAGCATAATCTGCCGTTCCCGCCATAATTTCCTCGTTACCGCTAGCACCGTTTGCCATGACCATCAA
>CATIYQ010000113.1 GCA_949739465.1 uncultured Peptococcaceae bacterium
AAACGACCGCCCTGCTTGATAAGTTCTGGTTCTTCCAAATACATTTCTTCCAGTCTTGGCGTTACCACCCCATAACCGCTGGAACGCACTTCCGCCATGGCTTCAGAGAGTTTATCCCATTCTTTATAGGCATAACTGTATTCCCGTACCAGCTTGAGGATAGAATGTTCTCCTTCGATTTTCCGATTGGTGTATTCTTCCAAGATTTTGGTAAACAAATCTTTATCAGCAATTAAGGAAATAGATGCAACACCAGTGCCTAACACCATTTCTTTGAGCTGTACTTCCCCTACAATGCCAGGAATTTCTAATTTCGTCAGCAATTGGTCAATATCCCGAATACGGCGTACGCCGGATACCCCTTCCCGCACACAGTCCTCAAATTGTTTCCGCAACCAGTGGTCATTTTCTAATTCTTCTACCCAGCGAGGAAGATTGACATTGACTTCCGTTACAGGGAATTCATACAACGCTTCCTGTAACACAGCCATCACATCATCATAACTCATAGTAGAAGCATTAATTGCTAATACACATACCCCATATTTTGCAGACAATTCTTGAGATAAAGCAACTGTTTCAGGGTCGGTAGGATGAATAGAATTTAGTAATATAACAAAAGGTTTATTCAATTCTTTTAGTTCATTTACAACCCGTTCTTCCGCTTCTACATAGCTGTCACGAGCAATATCGGTAATGCTACCGTCAGTGGTAATGATAAAACCAATAGTAGAATGGTCGGTGATTACCTTACGAGTGCCGATTTCCGCTGCTTCCTGAAAAGGAATAGGGTCGTCAAACCATGGCGTATGTACCATTCTAGGACCTGCTTCTTCCTCAAAGCCTAAAGCGCCCGGCACCGCATAGCCCACACAATCTACCAGCCGCACCCGTACGGATAAACCTTCCCGCACTTCTACTTCTACGGCGTCAGACGGGATAAATTTTGGTTCGGTAGTAGTCACCGTCCGTCCTGCACCACTTTGGGGCAATTCATCTTGAGCCCGTTCCCGTTCATGGAATTCGATAATATTGGGAAGGACCAATAATTCCATGAACCTTTTAATAAAGGTGGACTTCCCTGTTCGTACTGGACCTACCACGCCTAAATATATATCGCCTCCGGTCCGTTCTGCAATGTCTTGCATGACATCAAACTTTTCCACAAAAGTTTCCCTCCCTCATTTGTTGTTGCCGATTTTAATGATTTCTCAGCAATGCTACAAAATAAATATTTCTTACTATTGTTTTTATGCGCAAGAAGATTTTTTATGATAACTATTTTGTAAATTTCTTTTTCAGGCTTCTCTCCTCTTGTACCCCCATTCTATGCAGTAGCTTCAAAAAATATATCTGCAAAATAAAAAAAGAAGCAACCGTTGTTGCCTCCTTGAGAAATTAAAGATACATATATTATTCAAATAAATATTTCATCATCTGTTCCGGCTCGTTCAAAAACCGTTTCATCAATTGATAATGTTCTGTTTCTTGATAATCTACTACTGCTATGCCTTTTTCACGAAATTCCAACACTTGCCCTTTAGGATACGCCATTAACATAGGTGAATGGGTCGCTATAATAAACTGAGACTGCTTCTTCACCAAATTATCAATAGCACAAAGCAAAGAAAGAACCCTTTGTGGAGAAAGCGCAGCTTCCGGTTCATCTAAAAGATAAAGTCCCTTTCCTTCAAAACGGTTTAAAACCAAAGACAGAAAAGCTTCACCATGGGACTGTTTGTGAAAAGAGATACCACCATATCGCTGCAAATTGCCATTTGATTCAAGATAGCTTGCCGTATTATAAAAACTTTCCGCCCGTAAAAAAAAACCGTCTTTCGGCAATAAGGTTTTTATCACAGTAAGATACTCATGCAAATCCGAATGGGTATCGCAAGTAGAAAAAGAAAACTCCCGAGAACCTCCCTCTGCATTAAACCCAGCTGCAACAGCTATTGCTTCAAGAAGAGTCGATTTTCCGGTACCATTTTCACCAATCAAAAAGGTAACCGGCGCAGAAAAAGATAGCTGTTCTACAGAATCCAAATATTTTATCAGTGGTAATTCCCGCAAATAAGAGCTTTCCTCTGGCACTTTCTTTAGTTTTACGCCAAGAATATAGTTGCGCTCCATGTTACTCACTCGCTTTAACTGATAGAGTCCATTAAGACTCGCTTGCTTTGTCTCTGGTCATTAAGGTAAGGATAGCTTCCTTTGCATCAATGCCTTCAAAGAGTACCCGATAAATCATCTCGCTGATAGGCATAGACACATCATATTTTTGTCGCAACATATGGACATTTGCTACTGCATTGACGCCTTCTACTACCATGCCCACTTCTGCTAAAGTCTCATCTAAAGAACGACCTTGCCCCAGGAGAATGCCTGCTCGGCGGTTACGACTGTGCATACTGCCACAGGTAACGATTAAATCGCCAATGCCTGTTAGCCCGGCAAAGGTAAATACTTTCGCGCCCATTGCTTCACCTAAACGCGCCATTTCGGCAAGACCCCGCGTCATAAGAGCTGCTTTGGTATTATCGCCCATTCCTAAACCATCTACAATGCCGGCACCCAGAGCAATAATATTCTTTAGTGCGCCGCCTAGTTCCACGCCAATCACATCATCATTGGTATATACACGGAAATAATCAGACATAAAGATAGACTGGATTTCCGTTGCAGCTTCCATCGAAATAGAAGATACCACCACAGTTGTGGGCAATTTCTTGGCAACCTCCTCCGCATGACTGGGACCGGAAAGAACGACAATCTCATGGGTCGGCAATTCCTCCGCCAATACCTGAGAAAGCCGTAACAGCGTGTCTTTTTCAAAGCCTTTTGCCACGTTGACAATGATTGCACCTTGTGGAATAAAAGGAGCTGCTTGCTGCGCCACAGAACGGACCACATGGGAAGGTACGGCAAAAACGACAACTTCCGTCTCAGATAAAGCTGCCGCCATATCGCTACCGATTTCTACATCAGCAGGCAATGGGATATCGGGTAAAAACTGCTTATTTTCCAATTCTGCCAAGACTTCCGCCGCATGTTCCTGTTGCCAAGTCCACAATCGCACCATATGTCCGTTATCCCGCAATAATAAATATAAAGCGGTACCCCAGCTTCCCGCCCCTAAAATGGTGATGTTCTTCATTAACTTCTCCCTGCCCCTTTCTTCCTAATCCTAAATATCAAAAAACTTTTTGCGGTTGATTTTACTTTCCGTATGATTCAGGATTCTTTGAATATTAGAACGGTGCTTATAAATAATAAACGATACAAAGATAAAAATTAACAACTTATAAACAAAATATGTTTCATAAAACAAAGCGAAGAAAAAGACTGCAACCACCGCAACAATACTACCTAAAGACACATAACCACTAAGAAGTGTAACAACAGCCCAAGTGCCGATGCCTACAAGCCCTGTTACCGGCATTAACGCCATGAGAAAACCAAAGCCTGTAGCAATACCTTTGCCGCCTTTGAAGTTTAACCAAACCGGCATCATATGCCCGGCAACAGCCGCCACCCCGCCGGCAAGACCGCACATAGGACCGCCCAGCCGTAAACCAATTTGCGCCGCTAAAAAGCCTTTCAATGCGTCCAGGCAAAAGACCGCAATGCCCCATTCTTTGCCCAGCACACGGGTAACGTTGGTCGCGCCCACATTACCACTGCCATGCTCGCGGATATCTACCCCCTTCACATACTTGCCGATGAGCAAGCCAAAGGGAACAGAACCAAGAAAATAACCAATCAAAATGGAAATCAATCCCCAGAATATATCCATCAGAAATTTATTCCTCCTTTTCCCGCTTGCGGATTAAGAGCCATATTGGCGTTCCGGCAAAGCCGAAGTTTTCCCGAATCTGGTTAATCAGATACCGTTCATAGGAAAAGTGCATGGCTTCCGGCTCATTGACAAAGATAACAAATTTCGGCGGTTTTACCCCTACTTGCGTGCCATAAAGGAGCTTGAGCCGCTTCCCCTTATCTTGCGGCGGCGGATTCAGCATTGCCGCTTCCACCAAAAGTTCGTTGATTCTTGCCGTGGGTACGCGGTGATTTTGCTGCTCGGTGATAAAGTTGACAATGGGCAGAATCTTATCTACCCGCTGTCCTGTTTTTGCCGAAACAAAAATTGAAAGAGCATAGTCCAAAAACGCCATTTCTTCTTTGATTTTCTTTTCAAACTTATTCATGGTCTTATCATCTTTCACCGGTAAATCCCATTTATTGACCACAATAAGCATACCTTTGCCTGCGTCATGGGCATAGCCTGCAACGTGCTTATCCTGCTCTGTAATACCATCCACTGCATCTAATACCATAAGTACCACATCACAGCGGTCAATGGCTTTCATGGAGCGAGCAACGCTGTATTTTTCCGTCGGCTCGTTGACCTTGCCACGCCTACGCATCCCGGCAGTGTCAATAATCACATATTCCTGCCCTTCCCGTTCAAAGACAGTGTCAATGGCGTCTCTGGTCGTCCCGGGAATATTGGAAACGATTACCCGTTCCGAGCCTAAGATTTTATTTACCAGAGATGATTTTCCTACATTTGGTCGACCAATCACCGCAATTTTAATCGTATCAGGGTCATAATCTTCATAATCCCCATCAGGAAAATGCTTCACCACTTCATCTAATAAATCACCGATATTCATACCGTGTCCGGCAGAAATGCCAATGGGGTCGCCTAAACCTAAGTTATAAAATTCATAAATCAATGATTCATCGTCAAAATTATCCAGCTTGTTTACAGCCAGCACCACCGGCTTACCGCATTTCCGCAAAAGATGGGCAGCTTCCTCATCATCATCAGTCAAACCGCTTTGCCCGTCTACTACAAAGATAACTACATCAGCTTCTTCGATAGCGATTTCCGCCTGGGCTTTTACCTGGTGCGGAATCAATCCGTCAGGGGTATTAAACTCAATGCCCCCCGTATCAATCACCGTAAAATCATAATCCAGCCAAGTAGCGTCACGGTATAGTCGGTCGCGGGTAACGCCCGGCTTATCCTCAACAATGGCGTGCCGCCCGCCTGCCAAACGATTAAACAACGTAGATTTCCCTACATTGGGACGACCTACAATAGCCACAATTGGTTTCATATTGTTACCTCTTTCTATTTCTATGGAGCTTCTCTTCTTTTATGCCAAAGGCGGGATTCCCAAAATCTTACAAATAAATTCCTCCCCGTCTAAATCAATGGGGATAAGTTTTATCTTGAGCCGTTCCTCTACTTGCGAAACAGTCATATCATCCAGAAACAAATCTGTTTCAAATTTTAACATAGATTGGGAGATGAATACAACGGGTAATGGCTCGATTTGTGTCTTACGCCAGTCGGCAAGCGCCGCAATCAGACATGTTCCTGTCAGAAGCCCTGTTACCGTTACCGTCGGACCAAAAAATTTATTTTCTGCCACAATGGTTTCAATTTCCAGATTGGGAATGGCATTCATTTTTTCTACCAGCGGCAAGATAGCGGGATAACCGCTTTTTCCCGTCACAATGGTCACATGACGCGGCTTCTCCAGCGCCATGTCAGCATAATCCTCCCAAGCCAATTCAAATGAAGTATGTAAATACCGCACCAGTCCCACGCCGTTTTCCAAATGAGCAAACTCTTCATATGTTTCATCAGAAGGAATCTCCCGCCCTGCCCCAATATAAAACTCATCGGAGGGAAAAACAAACCGCGTGCCAAATCTTTCTAAAAACTCGGCTTGTCGTCCTACTAAATCATCAAGAATCTTACTGCATTCTTCTTTGGTAAAACAACGTAACTCCTCATGGATTTGAAACTTGGTTAGACCTACGGGCACCACTGCCACGCTCTCCACCCCGGGATAAAGATTGGCTAAATCGTTAATGGTTTGCTCCAAATAGCTACCGTCGTTAATCCCGGGACAAAGAACAATTTGCGTATGCAAATGGATATCACTTTCTACTAAATCCGTAAGCAGTGGCAAAATATTGCCAGCCCGTTTGTTTTGCAATAAATATTCCCGTTGCTCAGGGTTTGTAGTATGAACAGAAAAGTACAAAGGACTGAGTTTTCTTGTTTTAATCCGTTCTAAATCTTTGCCGGTTAAGTTTGTTCCCGTAATAAAATTCCCTTGCATAAAGGACATACGATAGTCGTCATCCCGCACATAGAGAGAGTCACGGCATCCCTCCGGCATCTGCCGCACAAAGCAAAAAAGGCACTTGTTGGCGCACTCCCGGATACGGTCAAAAACATTGGCAGTAAACACAATGCCCAAATCTTCATCATAAGCTTTTTTCACGAAATAAGCTTTTCGTTTGCCACTTACTTTCTCTATTTCCAATTTCACAAAACGGTCTGTTGTCAAGTATTGATAATCAATCATATCTACCGGCTCTTTACCGTTAATAGTAAGCACCTTATCCCCTGCTTGCAGCTGCAAACGGTCTGCAAGAGTACAGGGCAAAACTTCACTGATTACGCCAGCCAAAGTGACACCACAATCCTTTTCCCGCTAATGTATTCTTTTTCTCAATTTATATTATACATCTATTTGAAGAAAATACAATGACAGCCGCTTTATTTATCTGCCGACAGCACCTGTTCTGCAAAATGCCGCCGTTCCCTTTGCTGTTGCAAATATACCATGAAAACACCGACCAAAGCACCAACAGCTATCATCGCAAAAACAGATGCGCCGCCAATATGAACGATGCTGGTTATTTTTGCCCGCCATAGGCCCTGCACTACAAAGACCAATGGCAACGCAATAAAATGCACCCCCAAAAAGGCGCCGTAATCCTGCAACAAAAAGCCTATTGCCATGGTCAAAAGAAGCAATAATCCCCAAAATAAATATTCCCCATGCCAAGTAATCTGTGCCGAGAAGAAACCGTCACCAAATAGCAACAAAATAAACGCTCCCCCTAAAAGGAGAAAGCTACGCCACCGCAAAGCGCCGTCCCGCAAAGTAAATAAAAAGAGACTGCCCAAAAGGATAGGAACGACAATGCTGCCTAATTTTACCAGAACTTGACTATTGCCGATATCTAAGGGCAAAGATGTCCAATCTCCCACCAACAGACAAAAGATTCCGGGCAAAATCACCTTAGAAGAAAGCCCTGTTTTTTCCACAATGGTTTCATCAGGCAAAAAGAAAATCACCCCTGCCAATAATAAAAAACAAAGACTGCCGATAATAATCTCCAATAGCTCCATAATACGCTCCTTAAGCATTTTTCTTTCATATTCTACAAATTATCTTGTCCCTTTTTTGAAATTTTATCAAATGCCGCGAAGACAAATAAAAAAAGGCTGACGCTTTTTGCGTCAGCCTTTTTAATATGGCATATTATTCGTTTTCACTGATAGCGTCACCAATGGTCACGCCTAATTCTTCTACATTTTCCGTAGGAATGGCTTCTTCGGCTTCAGCAGGAGCTTCTGTTGCTACAGCTTCCGGTTTTACAGGAGCGGCAGGACGTTCTGTGGTTTCTTTGATACTCAAGCTGATTCGTTTGTTTTCTTCATCCACAGACAAGATTTTTACTTTTACTTGGTCGCCGGGTTTTAAGGCGTCTTCGGTTTTTTCCACACGGCTCCAAGAGATTTGAGAGATGTGTACCAAACCTTCTACACCGGGTTCTAATTGTAAAAATGCACCAAATGGAGCAGTTCTCAATACCAAAGCGTCCCATACGCTGCCTTCTGCATATTTTTCTTTGGCAACAGTCCATGGGTTTACAACCAATTGTTTTAAGCCCAAAGAGAGTTTTTGTTTTTCTTTGTCAACTGCCAGGATATAAACTTCTACTTCGTCGCCTTCTTTTAAAATATCGCTTGGTTTATTTACTCTGTGCCAAGCCATTTCAGAAACGTGCAATAAACCATCCACACCGTCGATTTCAACAAAAGCACCAAAGGAAGTCAAGCGGCGAACGATACCTTTTCTGGTTTGCCCTTCTTCCAAGGTTGCCCAAGTAGCAGCTTTTTGCTTTTCAGCGGCAGCCAATAAGACAGCTTTAGGGGAAAGCAACAATTTATTGTTTTTTCTTTCACATTCCAAGATTTTAGCGGTGATTTCTTTGCCAACATAAGCGGACAAATCTTCCACAAAGCCAATGTCAACTAAGGACGCGGGAATAAAGCCACGTACCCCTACATCAGCAAGAACGCCGCCTTTTACTACTTCGACGATTTTCCCTGTTACCACTTCGTCGTTTTCTTTCATTTCAGCAAGTTTGGTCCAGTATAATTCCTGGTCGATTCTCTTTTTAGAAAGAACCGGATAACCTTCTTTGTTTTCTTTGCGGATTACCAAAACTTCTATTTCATCACCAACAGCAAAATGTTTGCGAATATCGCTGGCTTCACTATCAGAAATTTCAGTATAAGGCAAAACACCTTCGGACTTCCCGCCGATATCTACCAATACTTCATTATCACTTACTTGTACAACAACCCCTTTTACACGAGAGCCTCTATGTACTTCTTTTAACCCTTCACCATAAGGGTCTGCGCCAAATTCGCAATCTGCTTGTGTGCCTTCTACTTGATTTTCCATGTCTAACATCTTCAACAATACCTCCTCAATTTCCTCTATAATCCACAAGGGAGTAGATGCGCC
>CATIYQ010000114.1 GCA_949739465.1 uncultured Peptococcaceae bacterium
AAAATCAAAGTCCGTATCCATAATGTTTTTCCCCAGGCAACCGGCAGCCCGCGCTTCCGTCAATGCTTCTTCCAAAATGGGGAAAAGGTAGGGGTATTCCGCCCGTAAGTAAATGAAGCCTTGGTGAGAACCAACGGCTTTCCCTGCAATAGCCATGCCCTCAAAAATGCTATGGGGGTCGCCGGACAAGAGCACTCGGTCTTTATTTGTTCCCGGTTCGCCTTCGTCGGCGTTGCAGACGATGTATTTGTCGGTGGCTTGTTCCGCTAAAACAAACTGCCATTTGAGGGCGGTAGGAAAGCCTGCGCCGCCTCTGCCGCGGAGACCGGCAGCTTTAATTTCAGCTAGGATCTCTTCCGGCTTCATGGCGATGGCTTTCTTTAATGCTTGATAGCCGCCGTTTGCCATATATTCTTTCACACTGGTGGGATTGATATGACCGACGTTTCTCAGTAATACACGCATTTCTTCCATATTATTTCCCATCCTCTCTGATATATAGTTTCAACAGCTCACAAGCAGATTCTGGTGTGAGGTTACCATAAGTTTTATCGTTAATCATGATGGCGGGAGAAATATCGCAAATGCCTAAGCATTCGCAATATTCCAGTGTGAAACGGTTATCCTCGGTGGTTTCTCCCATTTTGATATGGAGGAAGTCTTCCATGGCTTTTACCACTTCTCTGGCGCCGCGGACATGGCAAGGCGCGCTCTTACACATGCGGATAATGTATTTCCCTCTTGGTTTGGTAGAGAGCATGGCATAGAAGGTAATAAACCCGTAAACATGGGTCTGGGATAAGCCCATTTCTCTTGCAATAATTGCCGCTACATCTTCAGAAAAGGTGTTGACCACCTTTTGACATTCCAGTAATACCCGCATTAGTTGGTCTTGCTGCCCTTTGTAGCGGGAAGCAATAGCGGCAACCTCTACCAGCTGGGCTGGGGGGGTATTGGAATTACGCATCGTATTTGCCATTTAACATACCTCCATATGGTTTATTTGAGAAAAATAAAAAAACAAGATTTGAAAAAAATATAAATTTTTGTCGGTTATTGTTCTATCATACCAGTTAATCAAGGTCTGTGCAATAGTAATTTATGTATTCTTTATACAAATATTGGCATTATGTATTTTTGTAATTCCTTCTGATAAAAAAGAGATAGGCATATGTTAGAAAGATAACATGGTTTCAAGGCGGGTATTTATCCTTATGCGGCAAATTTGGAAAATAGTAGGACAAATTTTCAGGGAACATGGTTTTGTTCTTATTTGTTTTGTCTGTCTGCATCGGTTGTTGTTTTACGGCGGGTTGCGGCTTTTTTATGGGTTGCCTTTGGGGGAGCGTCTTACGTTATGGGGCTGGCTATTCTCCGGAGATTTTAATATGGTAACTTGTTTTGGGTTTCTCTTTCTGGGGTGTTTCGTCGGTTTTTTTATTCTCTGGGAAATTGCCGCTTATTTATTGCTCTATGAATCCTGCGGACAGAGGCGGGTTGTCTCTCTCTTGACCATGATATTAGGGGGTATGGGGCAAGGGGCAAGGGTTTTCCGACGAGAGCCTATTTGGTTACTTTTTGTGTTGCTCTTTGTGTTGCCTTTTCAGGCGGTTATGACCTGGTCGGGGCTATATCTTTCTGTGGAAATTCCCGGCTTTGCCTTGCAGTTTTTGACCCAATATCCTGCCCTGTTGCTGCTGGGAAATTTACTGTTTCTCTTGGTGCAGTGGTTGGGTGTGGAAAGTTTATTCTTCTTCCATTTTCTTTTTCTCAAGAGAAAATCGGCGGCGGAGGCATGGCGAAGCAGTCGGCAAATGGGATTGTGGCGGTTGGGGCTAACCTGTTTTTGCCTGTTGCTGTGGAATCTATGTTGGTTGCTGGGAAGTTTTTTATGCTATCTGGGCGGCGCGGCAGTAGCCTTCCTGCTGTCGGAGACCGCCATTGCGCTTGCCTTGGTGGACGGCGCGGAAAAACTCATTCTTCTTTTGCAGCAATGTTTCTTTGTTCCTATGAGTGTTGCAGTGGTTCATAGTTGTTATTTGGTGTTTTTTAGCGGTGGGGACGCGTCTTTTTGCCCTGCTATTTTTCCCGCCGTAAAAAGAAAATTCGTTTGGCTCTTGGGTACGGTAGTGGTTTTGGGCGTTGTCGGCGTATTCTATCTTTCGGAGTGGGATGTTGCGGAGGAAGACCTTAGCCCTGTTCCTATTGTGGCTGCTCATCGGGGGTATGGGGACATATTGCCGGAGAACACCATTGCTGCCGTTGTTGCTGCCAAAAAGGCAGGTGTAGGCTGTATCGAAATTGATACGCAAATGACCAAAGACGGCAAGATGATTCTCTTTCACGATAGAGATTTGACAGAGACTCTTGCTGTGGCGAAAACAGTGGGGGAGCTGACTTATGCGGAGATTGCAGGGCTGGTGGAGGAAATCTACGGCGGGTTGCCGAAAGGGGAACGTCCCCTGCCTTTACTGGAGGAAGCGTTAAACGCAGGCGGTAGCGAAATGCTATGGAATGTGGAAATCAAAACATATACTTCCCGTTATTTTATTTATCCCATTCCGTGGCTATGGAGTCATGGGAGCGGCGAGGCAGACCATAAGGAACGGGCGGTTGGCGAGGTTCTTGCCCTTTTGGAAGAGAGTGGAGCAGCGGACCGCGTGTGGATTTCCTCTTTGGATTATCAGGTGCTGCAGTTGGTAAAAGAAAAAAAGCCTCATATTAAGACGCTGTATCTATTACCCTTTGTGGGGAGTCATTTAGAAAACCTATCGGCGGCGGACGGTTATAGCATAGAAATCACTGCATTAAGCCCGGAAGTTTATCGAGAACTGAAGAACATGGGTAAAGATTTATGGGTGTGGACGGTGAACGATATTTCTGCTGCCGCCAAATTATTTTCTTATGAGGCCGATGGCGTTATTACCGACCGACCATTATTATTAAAAAGAGTATTAGAGCGAAAAGAAAAAATCCATAGATTTTCCTTTTCTTAGTTCTAGGAAAAATAAGCCCCCCATATATATGAGTAAAACAGAAATGTCTAAGGGGGCTTACCTATTATGCAGGATTATATTCAAAAAAGAGTGATGGACATCAGTAACTATATATTAGAAAGCCAGGCAACCGTACGGCAGACGGCAACCATTTTCGGCGTATCAAAGTCCACAGTCCATAAGGATATTACGGAACGGTTACCTGTCATCAATGAAATGGTTGCTAAACAAGTGCGGGATATTCTGGAAAACAACAAGGCAGAACGGCACTTAAGGGGCGGGGAAGCCACCAGAAAAAAATACAAACAAGAAAAGGGAAATAATCGGGGATAAGGCAGGAAACAGCATCGTTTTTGTAGAATATCTGTAAAATTGTGACGAGATTTGTCTGAAATACGAAGAGATTTCTTCGTATTTCAAGGGCAAAATAGGGACAAGCTTAACAGTAGGGTATGGAAACCTTAATATGGGGTAGGAAGTAAGGAGATTGCTTGTGTTAAACTTTGGAACAGATATTGGCATTGATTTGGGTACGGCAAGCGTACTGATTTATGAAAAAGGTAAAGGTATTGTGCTTCATGAGCCTTCCGTGGTGGCAATTAACCAGCGGAGTGGAGACGTTATCGCCGTGGGGGTAGAAGCCCAACGAATGCTGGGGCGGACGCCGGGAGATATTGTGGCGGTGCGTCCTCTTCGGGAAGGGGTCATTGCCGACTATGATATTACGGAAAAAATGCTGCGTTACTTTATTAAAAAGATTTGCCATAATCGCTTATTTTTCCGTCCGCGGGTGATGATATGCATCCCTTCCGGCGTAACGGAAGTAGAGGAACGGGCAGTGCGACAAGCAGCGGAGCAAGCAGGCGCCAGAAAAGCCTTCCTCATGGAAGAACCTCTTGCTGCGGCATTAGGCGCGGGGTTGGACATTTCTGAGCCCGGGGGCAATATGATTGTAGATATTGGCGGCGGCACGACCGATATTGCAGTCCTTTCGCTCAATGGTATTGTTTGTTCCAAGTCTCTTCGCATTGGCGGGGATAAATTTGATGAAGCGATTGTTCGTTTTGCCCGCAAAGAGCATAACCTGCTCATTGGCGAGCGGTTTGCCGAAGAAATCAAAATCGAAGTAGGCACGGCTTTTATCGACGATTTGCCGGAAAACAGAACCATTGAAGTGCGAGGCAGAGACTTGATTACAGGGCTGCCTAACAGTGTGGTTTTTTCCGCTTTTGACGTATATGACGCGCTGCAAGAGCCGCTGGAAGCTATTGTGGCGGCGGTAAAAGAAGTGTTGGAGGTAACTCCTCCGGAGCTGGCTGCTGACATCATCAACAAAGGCGTGGTGCTTACCGGCGGCGGGGCGCTTCTTCACGGCATGGACAAGCTCCTCTCTCGGGAAACGGGACTGCCTATGTATGTAGCGGAAGACCCTATCTTCTGTGTGGCGCGGGGGACTGGTGTCGCTCTCCAACATCTTAACGCTTTGCAAAATACTCGTTCCTTTGCAACGAAACAATTCGACTAAAGTCATTGAACTTAGGACCTTAAAAAATAGGCAAAATGCCTATTTTTTATTTTTTTCAGGAAAGGAATCCTCCTTTCCTTGTAGAATATAAAAAGGATATCAATCGTAAAAGGGAGGGGTTGTCCTTTGAAACCCATAAAATACATTGTACTTTCTTGTGCTATCCTGGCGGGGGCAGGTGTTTTGTGCGGCGCCGGCGGCGGAGCAGACGACCCTCTGGTGACCAAAAGCTGGGTAGACGACTACATCGAATCTTCCTTTTTGAAGATGGAAAAGGAAATCGCCCAGACAAAAGCCAATCTGGGTAGCTCTTATAATATCAAACTTTGGATTGGTAATAAGCAGGCTCAAGTGGGCGCAAAGACAGTGACCTTGGATGTGGCGCCTGTTATCAAAGACGGCAGGACCATGGTACCGCTGGCATTTGTCAGTCAGTCCTTGGGCGCCTCTGTCAACTGGGATAATACGAAAAAGGAAGTTTCTTATAAAAAGGGCAATACCAAAGTGCGGATGATTGTAGGACAAAAGTCGGCGACTGTTAATGATAAAACTGTCTCCATTGACGCAGCTGTCTATGTAGAAAACGGCAGGACCATGGTGCCGTTGGCATTTATCGCCAATGCCCTTTCGGCAAAGACCCAATGGGACAACACGACAAAAATGATTACCATTCGATGAGAAAATATTCGATAAAAGAATAGCTGAAAAAAGAAATGAGGTAGACCGGTGGCAGATTTGGAAAAATCTTTTTGGCAGAAACGCAGAGGACAAAACGGTAATTTGAGCGGCGAACAAACAGTGTGGCTGGGTATGTTTGTCGTATTTGCTTTTGCTATCTTTTTCTATATTGGATTTACAGCGGCAGGGCTGACGGCAGAAGAGCCGGATTTGAACTATATTACCGGGGAAGATTTGGTCGTCGACGCGCCGCCCGAACAGCTGGAAGATATGATTACTGTGCTGGTGGTGGGTGCGGACAAGCGTCCTAACGACGTAGGACGTTCCGATACCATTCTCCTTTGTTTCTTGGATGTGAAAAATAAACGGGCGCAAATCTTGTCCGTACCTCGCGACACCTATGTAACCATTCCCCGCAGCGGGGAAAAAACCAAAGTAAATCATGCTTATGCTTACGGCGGTATTCCGCTCTTGGATGAAACATTAGAACAATATCTAGGCGTTTCTATCGACTATTATGTGTCGGTGAACTTCAACGGCTTTGTGCAGCTGGTAGACGCTTTGGGCGGTATTGAAATCGACGTGGAAAAACGGATGTTCACGCCGGAGGAAAATATCGACATTCAGCCGGGGCTGCAAGTGCTGAATGGTCAGGACGCTTTAGGCTATGTGCGTTTCCGTAAGGACGGGTTAGGGGATATCGGTCGGGTAGAACGGCAACAGCATTTCTTAAAAGAGTTAGCCGGCAAGCTAATGAGCGTCAGCACTGCTTGGAAGATTCCCAAACTTGCCGATATCTTCATGGAAAATGTGGAAACCAACTTCTCTGTAGGAGAGCTGCTCTCTTTGTATAATACATTCAAGGATATCGACCTCTCCACGCTGAACCTGCAAATGATACCGGGAAAGGGCGAATACATCAACGGTATCAGTTATTGGATTGGTGACCAGGCGCAGATAAATACCATTATGGACGCTATGATGAACCCACCGCCGCCGACATTGCCGGTAATCCCTGATGTATCGGGTGGCAGTGGAGTCAATCAATAAAAAATGATTTTTTTTATTTATAATAAGGAAGAAAAACAAAAACCGAAGGTAGATAGAAAGTGTAGTTGTTGGAGCATATGGAAAATAAAATTTCTCTGCTGGGCGCAGGTATTCATAATGTGACCATGGAAGAGGCGATGACCGTCATTGACTCTTTTGTTGCGGAAGGCGGTTTGCATCAGGTTATCACCCTAAATGCGGAAATCCTCTATCAAGCGCAGGAAAACCAACGGCTGCTCCGGCTCATCAATAAAGCTGATTTGGTAACGCCGGACGGTAGCGGCATTGTCTGGGGCGCGAATTATTTGGGAATGCCCCTAAAAGAAAGAGTCAGCGGCATTGATTTGCTCTGGGAAATCTGCCGCGTCGCTCCTGAAAAAGGCTGGCGTATCTATCTTTTGGGTGCGGCTCCCGGTGTGGCGGAGCAGGCAGCGGCGAACCTCAAAATAAAATATGAAGGCATCTCTATTGCAGGGGTAAGGAACGGCTACTTTGATATGAGTAGCCAAGAAGAAGTGCAGAGCATTGTCGAAGAAGTACGACAGGCGCAAGCAGATATTCTTTTTATTGCAATGGGCGCGCCGCGACAGGAATATTTTATCGAGGATTACGGGAAAGAATTTGGCGTGAAAGTAGCAATCGGTGTGGGCGGTAGCTTTGATGTGGTGGCAGGTGTGGTAAAGCGTGCGCCGGTCTTCATGCAGAAAATGGGCATAGAATGGCTGTGGCGGCTCTTGTGTCAGCCCAGCCGTTGGAAGCGCATGATGAATCTGCCTCGATTTGTCCGTTTGGTAAAGAAAACCAAGAAAAAGCAGGGTTCGTGAGAACCTTGCTTTTTTGATTGTCAGGGTTTTCCTTTTTGGCGTTTTTCGAAAAAGATGACCGCAAGATTTGCAAACAGCAAAATGTATTATTAGTGTAGACAGAAACGAAGGGAATATATAATAAGGAAGAAAGGGGGCTTGCGCCGCAAATTCTTTTTCCTTTTTACCCTGAGCAGAAAAAATGTCTGCAAAAAGATGAAAAAGGGCTTTTAATCATGCCGAGGGGTATGGTATAATAAGCGAGAGTGTGGAGTTTTCTGTATTTTTTTACGGATAAGACGGTGGCTTTAAACTTTTTTCGATTTTTGTAAAAAAAGTTGCAAGAAAGTGAAAAAGTTATCTGTATTTATTTATGTAAGAGAGTATGGAAAGTTTAATACTCAATAAAATTTTAAGGAGGAATAAAAAAGTGAAGAAATTTTTAGTAGTTCTTCTCTCCGCAATGATGGTTTTTGCTTTCGCAACAACCGCATTTGCAGCTGGTCAGTTCACTGATATTGCTGACCTGTCCAAAGAAGGTCAAGATGCTATCAGCAAATTGAGCGCTTTGGAAATCATTGGTGGTTACCCAGACGGCACTTTCAAACCAAGTGCAACTATTACTCGTGCAGAATTTGCAAAAATGGCTTGCGTAGCTGGTGGTATGAGCGAATCCGCTGATATCTTAGGCGGCACCACTTCTCAATTCAGCGATGTAAAAGCTAACGAATGGTACACCGGTTACATTAACTTAGCTGTATCTCAAGGCTATGTTAAAGGTTA
>CATIYQ010000115.1 GCA_949739465.1 uncultured Peptococcaceae bacterium
ATAGAAACCAGCGAAAAGTTTTTTGCCTGGATATGCGGCTTTGGCAAAAAAGCAAAGATTATCTCCCCGCCATCTGTTATAGAGAAATTCCAAACATTTTTAACAGATATTCAAGAACGCTATACACCAGAAATAAAAGAAGAAGAAAAGTAGTAAAAAAGATGTTCAAAGTAGAACCAAAAGAGCAAGAGAGTAGTATGTTTCTTGTTCTTTTTTCTTTTGCTTTGTATTAAATCTAATATAAAACGGTAACGGCAAATGACACCTACCCTGCAAAAGGAAACTGCCCACCTTTATGCCGCTCCCCCACTATTATTTTTCAATCGCCCAAAACCTACCCCCTCTTTTGCTTTTCATCATGTCAATAGGGTATACCTCAACGCAAGAAAGAATATGATTTTCAAATCATGTCAAATAAGTTATATTTTTATTTTTGATACATTTCAAAATAAATTTATATTCTATTGACATATTTATTTCTTTTTGGTATCATAACCATAGAACAAAAGAAAGGGGGAGATAATAAATGCGCATTGGCTATGTAAGATGTTCCACAGAAGAACAAAACGAAGCCAGACAGTTAAAAATGCTGGAAGAGCAAAAGGTTGAAAAAATCTTTCTGGATAAAGCCAGCGGCAAAAACACCAACCGAGCGGCATTCCAAGATATGATGGCTTTTGTTCGCGCGGGGGATATGGTTATTGTAGAGAGCATTTCACGCATCGCCCGCAACACCAGGAATCTATTATCTATTGTTTCAGATTTGACAGCAAAAGAAGTAGAGTTTGTCAGCCTCAAGGAAAATATTGACACCACTACCCCACAAGGGCGGTTTATGCTCACTGTTTTTGGCGCACTAGCAGAACTGGAACGAGAGAACATTTTAGAACGCCAGCGCGAAGGAATTGCTATTGCCAAAGGCGAGGGTAAATATAAAGGTCGAAAACCTATCGCCGTGGAAGAAGAATTGTTCAAAGCTGTTTGCGCTCAATGGCGAGCAGGAGAAATCACTGCCACAGCAGCTATGAAAAAATTAGGCTTAAAGCCAAACACCTTTTACCGCCGCGTAAAAGAAATGCAGCTATAAAATCCCGCAAACACTAGAACCATGCGGGTTTACAGATAAATCAATATGCCACAATGAAAGGTTACACAATTTGCCCTTTTTTGCGGAAATGAAAACACCGTTTTGCCACAAAAAATACACAATTTTTCCACAAAAAAAGAGAGCAGATATTCCTATCTACTCTCCTATTATTTTATAATAACCTATGTAGCTGGGGTGATTATTTGCCAAAGTAACGAGCGAGAAGACCAGCAAAGCCTTTGCCGTGTCTTGCTTCGTCTTTGCACATTTCATGAACGGTGTCATGGATTGCATCATAGTTTAATTCTTTTGCAAGAGTAGCCAAGTCTTTTTTACCTTGGCAAGCGCCGTGTTCAGCAGCTACACGCATTTCCAAATTTTTCTTGGTGCAAGGAGTTACCACTTCACCTAACAATTCTGCGAATTTTGCAGCATGTTCTGCTTCTTCAAAAGCATAACGGCGATAAGCTTCAGCAATTTCAGGATAGCCTTCTCTGTCAGCTTGACGGCTCATAGCCAAGTACATACCTACTTCTGTGCATTCGCCCATGAAGTTTGCTTGCAAACCTTCTACTACTCTTTGGTCTAAGCCTTGGGCAACGCCGATTTTATGTTCATCAGCATATACCATTTCTTCATCGTTACTTTCTACGAATTTGTCAGCGCCTGCTTGACATACAGGGCATTTTTCCGGAGCTTCGTCTCCATAGTGTACATAACCGCAAATTTGGCAAACAAATTTTTTCATTGCAAATTCTCCTTTTTGGTATATAATGTTATTTACTCCTAATAGATTGAAAAAATTTATTAGGAATTTTTATCATTAATATACCAGATTTTTTGACAAAAATCAAGAATTTCTTTAGAAAAGGTGGTGCTTATTTATGGAAAATATGACACAAACAGAAAACCGCAAAGAACGGAAACTGTCTGCCCCAGCAGCAGTAAATCTCACAGAGGGAACACCTTGGAAACAATTGATTTGGTTCACCCTACCCATGCTCATCGGTAATGTCTTCCAGCAGCTATACAATATGGCAGACAGCATTATCGTTGGCAATTACGTTGGGAAAGACGCCCTAGGCGCGGTAGGGATCGGCTTTCCCATTATTTTTCTCACCGTCGCCTTCTTTATGGGGCTGACCATGGGTGCCAGCGTCCTCATCTCCCAGTTTTTCGGCGCAAATGACCAAAAAAACCTCAAGAAAACCATTGATACCACTTGTGTAACACTTTTTATCACTGCGCTCCTCATAACCGCAGTGGGCTTATGCACCAGCCGTTTTATGCTGGAAATCATGCAAACGCCGGAAACGATGTTACCACAGGCAAAGGCCTACTTAGATATTATCTTCATCGGCATGGTTGCGTCTGCCGGTTATAACACGGTTAGCGCTATTTTAAGGGGGTTAGGAGACACCAAAACCCCTCTTTACTTCCTGATTATCGCCACGGTCATCAATATCATCTTAGACCTTGTTTTCATCCTCTTATTTGACATGGGCGTGGCGGGAGCTGCTTGGGCTACCATTATCGCGCAGCTTTTTTCCTTTATCATCAGTGTAGTATATGTCAACAAATATTACGAAACCATTCACTTCAGTCTGAAAGGGATAGAATTCGACCCACAGATTTTGAAATCCATTTTCATGATTGGTCTCCCTGCCGGCATTCAGCAAATGGTTGTTTCCGTCGGTTTTATTGTGCTGCAAAGCATGATTAACTCTTTTGGCGAAGATGTCATCTCCGGTTTCAATGCCGCCTCTAAACTGGACTCTTTTGCCATCATGCCCATTATGAATTTTGGTATGGCAATCTCTACTTTTGTGGCTCAAAACGTAGGCGCGCAAAAAACAGAACGAGTCAAAGAGGGCAGCAATGCCGCAATTCTTACTTGTGTTGTCGTGTCCGTCATCATCAGCGCCGGGCTTTGGCTCTTTTGCGAACCGCTCCTCAAGCTATTCAATAAAGACCCCGGCGTCATAGCGGCAGGAGCAGACTACATTTACCGCGTCGTGCCTTTCTATTTCTTGTTAGGATTAACGTTTATTTATTCCGGCATTATACGGGGATATGGTGCAGCCCTCATCCCCATGCTCATCTCTGTTTTCACACAGATTATCATTCGTTTGCCCAGCGCTTATTACTTGGTGAAAATGATGGACTCTGCCAACGGCATTTGGTGGTCCTTCCCTGTTAGCTGGGTGTTGGGCTTCCTCCTCTGCTATGGCTACTATAAATTCGGCAGTTGGAAAAAAGCCGCTCCCGTAGGCAAACACCAACAGCCAACTATGGATATGGAATAAAACCTTCATCAAACAACAAAAGGCAAGGAATAATCAATTCCTTGCCTTTTTATATTACCAGATTATTTCCCCTGTAAAGCGGCTAACTTCGCCTGAATCAGCTCCACTGCTTCCTCCGGATTATCACAATACCATACGGATTCCTCCATAGGGCAGAATCCCGTATTTGTACGATTGCGAATGGCAGGCACCAGAGTATCGTAAAAGACGGTAATCTGATGAGTCGCAAATGCGGTCAACGCTACTTCGCTAACAATCCCAGCATACACCTCACTCACACCCAAAAGCGCATAGAGCAGAGCCGCCGCCTTCCCCACTACTTTATCAGCAGCAGAAAACCCCTGCAAATCCTCTTTCTCCGTCAACAAATCCAAAAGAGGTTTTACTCCTCTGGAATAACTGGTATGAATTGTCTCTCCCTTACATAATACACAAGTATAATTTCCTTCAGCCAGTAAGTTTTTTGCTTTTTCTAAATCCTGATTCATAGCCGCTCCTTTATTTACTGCATTATCTCCGCATAAGCAAAAAGCAGATAATGCGCATTATCTGCTTTTTGCTTTATTTCGTTCTTTATTTTGTTTCTTCCGTTACGCCTGCCTGTTTTTCTCCTTCAGCAGCAGGCAAATCAGCAGCGCCTGCCACAACCCCAACTGCGTCAGTCTTTTTTATTTCCCCATCACCATTGGCTTTGTTTTTGTCTTTTTTCTTTTTCTTATCCTTGGGAGACGGCGTCGTCCAAGCATATTCCTTGGCATAGGCTACTGCTTCCGGGATTTTTCCTAATGCAAGCTCACGGTCAGATTCATCTAAGAAACCCATTTTGCAGCATTGGTCAAAGGTTTCTTCTCTTAACCCTGCAATAATCAGCTTTTTGCCCTTGGCTTTCAGTTTATCTTTGATTCTGCCCAATACCACAACGCCGGTCGCGTCGATAATCGCCGTGTTGTGCATATTGAGAAGTACAATATCCGCGCCTTTTGCTTTCTTCAAGATGGTATTAACCAAGGTATCAGAGATACCAAAGAACAACGCCCCTTCCACCGTAAAAGACTTAATCCGCTGTTCCAAACCTTCACAGTCAATTTGATATTCCTTAATATAGCTATTACCTAAGCTGATGAGAATCATGAAGGAAGAAATCATAGTACCCACCAAAATGGCAGTGGTCAAATCCAAGAAAATCGTCAGAATGGTGGTAACAAGAATAACCAACTGGGCTTCCTTGGACGCGGAGGACATGACATAAGATTCCTTATATTCAATCATACGAATCGCCGTTACGATTAAGATGCCGGCAAGAACTGCCATAGGAATCTGTGCCGCAATAGGACCAAAGACTACAACCAGCAAAATCAAAACAATACTGTGAACAATCCCCGTGAGCCGTCCCCGACCGCCGGCATTAACAGCCACAGCAGAACGAACCAACGCGCCGCAACCCATTAAGTTACCAAATCCTGCGGACACTAAGTTGGCAATACCCTGCCCGACCATTTCACGGTCGCTATCGTGAGAAGTATTGGTCATTTCATCAACAACCAAAGAGGAAAGCAATGTTTCAATAGCACCTAAAATAGCAAGTAACGCCCCGGTTTTCGCAATGACCCACAAATCAAGAGCTGTAAAATCAGGAATATGGAGCTGTGGTACGATAACAGGAATCTCCCCTACCATCATATTAGCAGGCAGCCACAGCATAGAAACAGCCGTCCCCACGACCAAAGCCACCAACGCCGCCGGCACTTTTTTCGTCACATAAGGAAGTAAAAACATAATGGCAATGACGATTAAAGCTAGGATTGGGCTATCCATGAAATGTTTATATTGTTTCACTAAAATAAGAATACCAATCCCATTGGTAAACCCAACAATGGCAGGCTGAGGAATCAAGTGAATAAATCGTCCCAGCTTAAAGACGCCAATGAGAATCTGGAAGACCGCCGCCGCTAACATACAGGCAATGAGTCCTTCTACACCCACTTTGTCATATGTATCTGCAAGTACCACCGTCATTGCGCTGGCAGGACCGGAAATCTGCGCTTTGGTCCCCCCGAAGATAGAAGCAAAAATCCCACAGAAAATCGCCCCGTATACCCCAGCAGCAGCACCCATACCAGAAAGAACCCCATAACTCAATGCTAACGGAAGAGCTACAAATGCAACGGTAATCCCTGCAATAATATCATTTCTGACACCACGCCAATTAATGTTTTCTAATGCGACTGGCACTAAAATCATTTCCTTTCCCCGAAAACTAATAGAGATTATTATACGCTTTTTTTTTTCTGTTTTCTAACGATAAAAATCTTGTTTTTCACCAGAATCTAAAAAAAACAAAAAGGTTATTTCAGAAAAACACGTTATTTTTCACAGAATCTAACAATATCTCCATTTTTTTCATATTAGCTTTTGTATTTCTTGTGCTTCTTGCCAAACTATCCTTTATTTTATGGTTTTCGCCTTCAAAATATTCTCAAAAGAAGAAAACTTTTTAACGATAGTAATGCCTGTCACCCTTTTTGCATACAAGCATAACATATAGTAAAACAAAGAAAGGAGATGATACCCATGGACACCACCTGGAGCCCTTATTTTACCCAGCCCTTTTTCTTTAACAAGCAGCAAAATATGTGGGCAAACCGTTTCCAGCCCACACGCCCCTATCCGTCACCTAATCCACAAAACCCCTGCTGCAACGGGAATAACCGCCCAGGAAACAGCAAATGTTTCCAAGTAAATCAGGACACCTGCCAAGTCAATATTAACTTACAGCAACAAAAAATCAACCAAGTCACCATTCGGGGACAAGTAACCGACTGCTGCGGCGAGCCGTTGGAAGGTTGCTGCGTTACCCTCTGCAAACAGTGCGAATACAACGGCTGTATAGAATATCAGCCAATACAGCAAACCGTTACCGATTGCCGGGGCAATTATAAATTCTGTATCGCGCCACCTTGTTGCTGCGAACAATACAAAGTAGTCTTAGCAGAACAAGACGATACGCCCTCCGGCAGCTGCAACGTCTGTTATTCCTGTTAGACAAGAATAAGCCCGAAAAACCATTGACAGCATCCCATCATTTCTATTATACTACAAATACATATTTTCAGTCAGGTCAGGGGTTTTTCTGACCGGGTTTCTTTTTAGAAACAGCAATCGCGGACTTTGGCGTTTGCGGGGCAATGATGAGATTTTTCACCGTCATTGCTCTTTTTCTTTCACACCGATTTCATGTTAGGATAAGGAGTCTTCCCATGACCGCACAAATGCAGACAGAAATAGATAACCGTAAGAAAAAATCTTCATCAGTCATTTCCCGAGAGGAGAAAATCGCCTATCAAGTTTCCCTTTGGTCCATTGCCATCAATGTGGTTTTAGTTATCATCAAAATGGTTGCCGGCTTTTTCGCTCATTCCTCCGCGATGATTTCCGACGCTATCCACTCCGCCTCTGATATTTTAAGCACCGTTGTGGTCATCGCTGGGGTCAATATCTCCAATAAGCAAGCAGATGACGACCACCAATACGGACATGAACGAATGGAAAGTATTGCCGCCCTCATTCTCTCGGCAATGCTCCTCCTCACCAGCTTTATGATTGGTTACAATGGACTGGAGAAAATATTTTCTCATAGCAGCGAGCTGGTTATTCCGGGAAAAATCGCTCTACTTGCCGCTGTAATTTCCATTTTGCTGAAAGAAGGTATGTTCTGGTACACCATCAAGGCAGCAAAGGCAATTCGCTCCGACGCCCTGCGGGCGGACGCTTGGCATCACCGCTCCGACGCTCTTTCTTCGGTAGGCAGTTTGTTAGGGATTGGTGCTGCCATTTTAGGTTTCCCCATTTTCGACCCCATTGCTTCCTTGGTCATTTGTCTGATGATTATCAAAACCGCTTACGATATTGCAAAGGACGCCATCAGCAAGCTGGTAGATACCGCCTGTGAAGAAGAAATCATTGCCGCTATGACAGAAGTAGCACAAGCTGTGCCAGGAGTTTTACGGGTAGATTCCATTAAGACCCGCACTTTTGGCTCTAAGTTTTATGTAGATATTGAAATTTCTGCCGACGGCAATTTATCCCTATATGCGTCACACGATATTGCAAGCTGTGTTCATCACACCATCGAAGAGAAATTCCCCGCTGCCAAGCATTGTATGGTCCATGTAAATCCTTATGAAGAAGGCAAACATCAAGACGACTGATTTCTGACTTAGAAAAAAAGCAGGAAGCTGAAAATTCAGCTCCCTGCTTTTTTATGTTTGTCATTAGTTTTGGTTTGCTTCGATATATTTTACAATATCAGCAACAGTAGACATCTGTGCGGCTTGTTCATCATCTACTTTTACGCCCAAAGCGTCTTCCAAGTCCATGATGAGCTCTACCACATCCAAAGAGTCAGCGTTCAAATCTTCTTTAATC
>CATIYQ010000116.1 GCA_949739465.1 uncultured Peptococcaceae bacterium
CGCTCTGGAACGATATTTGCAAACTTCATCAGGATTTGGAAAAAATTCGAGCCATTGAAAACTTCAACCCGGAATCTGTTCGCGTAACCCAAGGCGACCGCAAAAAAGCGGTAGTTTGCAATATTAAAGGCTTAAACATTGTCAACGCTATGGCGCAGCTCTATATGAGCGTAATCATTGAATAAGGAGGGTGATTTATGAATCGGGCAATTATGAACGCCAAAGATACTATTTCCGCGTCTTTAGCGGAGTGCTTCATCACCATTGAAGGTAACCGTTACAACTTCATGCAGGCAATCAACCTAGAAGCGAAAATCGAGAAGAACAAGACAGAAGTGCCAATCTTAGGGAAAACCGGCAAAGGCAATAAGTCTACAGGCTGGAAAGGCACCGGCTCTGCTACCTTCCACTACAACACCAGCATTTTTCGGGAGTTGCTCTTGCGGTACAAGAACACCGGCGAAGATATTTATTTCGATATTCAAGTAACCAACGAAGACCCTACAGCGGCAGTTGGCAGGCAGACCGTCATCCTCAAAGACTGCAATATCGACGGCGGTATTTTAGTGAAATTTGACGCGGATGCGGAATACTTAGACGAGGATTTAGACTTTACTTTTGAAGACTTTGAAATCCCGGAAACATTCCAAATTCTTGCAGGTATGAAATAGGAGGTAAACTGTGAAAAATTTAACAGCCTTTCTTGCTCAAAACGCAAAGAAAATTAACAATGTAAAATATGTGGCGTCTAAC
Organism: uncultured Peptococcaceae bacterium; assembly: GCA_949739465.1. GTDB lineage: Bacteria > Bacillota > Dehalobacteriia > UBA4068 > JAAVYR01 > JAAVYR01. The sequence goes on from CATIYQ010000116.1 coordinate 754, forward strand.
CGCTTCACCAACCCGGAAACAGGAGAACCGATGGAATGGGAAATCTGCTGTATTACGGCGGCAGAAAATGCGGCGATTAGAAAATCCTGCATGCGAACAATCCAGGTACCGGGGCGGCGCGGACAATATACCCAAGACTATGACGCTAATAGCTACTTAGCAAAAATTGCGGTACGCTGTACAGTCTTCCCTAACTTAAACGATGCCGAATTACAGCAAAGCTACGGCGCCATGGGCGCAGAACAACTCATCACAACAATGTTGACACCTGCTGAATTTGAAGACTATACGGCAAAAGTTATGGAGACGAACGGCTTCCAAAACGGCGATGAAATGGTGGAAGACGCAAAAAACTAATCCTTGGAGACGACCCGGAAGCAAATTATGCTTACTACTGTCTCCATAAATTCAAATGGCCTCCCTCTTTCTTCCTTAATATGAGTCCTTATGAACAGGCGTTTATTATCGCGGCTATTGATATTAAGGTGGCCAAAGAGAAGAAAGAGATAGATAAAATGAAAAAGAAATAGGGCGCGCCGGGTCGCGTCCTATTTTAGAAAGGAGGAATTTAATGGCTACAATTCGGTCTCAGCTTGTGCTTACCGACGGCATGTCTGGACCGTTACGGAGTATTCACCGGGCGATGAATATGGCTCTAAACAGCTTTGAAGCTATGCAGAGCGCCACCAGCCGTCCTGTTGACGTGCGCGGCTTTCAAGCTGCAAGAGACGAACTTGCTCGCCTTGGTACTCAACTTGATACGCTTGAACAGCAAACGCACCGCGTTGGTAACGCTGCAGGTGCTATGCAATCTAAATTCTTAAAAGCTGCTGCAGCTATCGGCGCAGCATTGTCCATAAAGAATATTATCGGGCTCGCGGATAACATGACCCAAACGACTGCGCGGTTAAACTTAATCACTGGCGATGAAGCATTAACGAAAGACTTACAAAGTCAAATTATGGCGTCGGCCAATAGGTCAAGAGCGGGCTATCAAACAACGGCAGACTCTGTTGCTAAAATGGGTATTATGGCAAAAGATGCCTTCAAAGGAAATACAGCTGAATTGGTGCAGTTTACAGAGCTTATCAATAAGCAATTTACCATTGCTGGGACATCAGCTGCTGGTATAGATGCTGCAATGCTCCAACTAACCCAAGCAATGAGTTCTGGTGTGCTAAGAGGCGAAGAATTAAACTCTATCTTTGAACAGGCGCCGACCATTATCCAAACCATTGCAGACTATTTGGGTGTGCCAATCGGTCAAATTCGCTCTATGGCCGCCGAGGGTTTAATTACGGCGGATATTGTAAAAAACGCTATGTTTGACCAGGCTGATAAAATCAATGAAAAATTTGATAGTATGCCGTACACTTGGTCTCAGGTATGGACTTTGATGAAAAATATCATGCTGGATACGTTTGGACCATTATTGCAGGCTATCGGGAAAGGTGCCCAGTTTATTTATAACAACTGGTCTACTATTGAGCCTATTTTAGCAGGGCTTGCTGTAACGGTTGGGATTCTTACAACTGCCTGGGCTCTCTATACTGCCCAAGTTTGGTTGGCAGAGGCAGCGAATAGAGCTCTCATAGTGTCTATGCTTTCTAATCCTGTTCTCTGGCTGGCTGTAGCTATTGGCATTCTTGTCGCGCTGCTATATAGGTGGATTCAAGCTGTCGGCGGCGTATCCAACGCCTGGGAACTCTGTAAACTTATCTTAAAAGCAACCTGGCTTGGTATCCAGCTGATGTTTTTTACCGGAGTCTATAAAGTCATGGACTTAATAGACAGGCTGAAATTAGGCTGGAAATGTATGGGCGTTGCTATTGCCGACTATGCGGGAGATATGAAGGTTTCCGTTTTGACCACTTTACAAAATATGGTTAACGGCGCTATTGATATTATCAATAAATTTACTAGCACGGTTAACAGTATTTTTGGCAGCAATATCGCAGTTATAGAGCATGTAACCTTTGCCACAACGGCCGCCGCAGAAAACGAAGCGGCAAAACAATCCAGACACGCAGACCTTTCCGCCTATCAACAGGACTTGGAAAATGCGAAAGCTGCAAGAGACGCTCATTTGGACGATTTAAGAGCACAGCTAGCAGAAAACGAGGCTACTTTTCAAGCGACATTAGCAAAAGGCAAAGAAGAAGCTGCCGCTAAAAATGCGGCTAGTCAAGCTGCTTTAGACAGTATCGGTGCAGATACTGCCAGCGTAGCGGAAAGCGCGGGTAGCGCAGCGGCGTCCTTAAAAGAAAATACGGAAGACTTAAAATATATGCGCGACCTTGCCGAGCAGGAAGTTATCAATCGTTTTACCACAGCAGAAGTGAAAATCGACTACTCCGGCATGACCAATCGCATTGATTCCGATATGGATTTAGACGGGGTGCTGACAACGCTGACAGACGGCTTTGCCGAAGCTATCGAAGTCGCAGCCGAGGGGGTGCATGTATAATGTATCGTTTTCAAATGGACAAAATAACACTACCGGTTACGCCGTCTAAATTGACGGTAAAAATCAAAGGCAACAATAAGACGCTAACCCTGGTAAACGAGGGCGATATGAGCATTTTGAGAGCCCCGGGACTTACAGAAATCAGCTTTGAAGTCATTCTACCTATGCTGGGGAAATACCCCTTCTCGGTAGCTCATAATCGTCCTGATTACTACCTAAACGCCTTTAAGAAATTGATGCTGGAAAAACAGCCTTTTCAGTTTTCCGTTATTAGGGAAGCGCCCTCTGGTAAAACATTATTTCCCTCTAGCATGGAAGTAAGCCTGGAAAACTACACCATAACCGAGGACGCAAGCAAAGGGTTGGATATGACGGTAGCGATTACGCTGAAACAATACATTCGGTACGCTACTAAAACAAAAGAGGTGATTCAGCCTACCGCTGAAAGTGAGCCTACTATTATCGAGGAAACCAAACGGGACGCAAGCTCTGCGCCAAAGGCCCAAACATATACCGTAAAATCAGGGGATTGTCTCTGGACCATTGCCAAAAAGTATTATAACGACGGGGCAAGATATAAAGAAATTTATGAGGCGAATAAGGATACGCTGAAAAGCCCAAACCTGATTTATCCCGGACAGGAGCTGATATTGCCATGAAAGTAGATTTAGTTATTAACCACGGTGATATGCTCTACTATCCTATCGTAGAAGAAGGTATTAACCTGGAATGGGACAGAAAAGGTACGCCAGGCAAGCTAAAGTTTAAGGTGGTAAAAGACGAGGTTCTTTCTTTTCAAGAAGGAGACGCCGTAAAGCTGTCTATAGACGGGATAGATATGTTTTACGGCTTTGTTTTTACCAAAAGCAAATCGGGACAATCTCCGTATCTTATCGAGGTAACGGCCTATGACCAGCTGCGGTATTTCAAAAATAAAGATACCTATAACTATACCAACAAAAAAGCAAATGAGGTTGTCCGGATGATAGCCGAAGATTTTCGCCTGTCCGTTGGGGAACTGGACGATACGGAGCATATCATTCCGTTTCGCTCTGAGTCGGATAAAACACTCTTTGACATTGTGCAAAATGCTCTTGATGAAACGCTGCAGGCAAAAACCAAGCTCTATGTGCTTTATGACGATGTAGGGAAACTTACGCTGAAAAACATTGAGAATATGAAGCTGAACCTAATATTGGATGCCGATACCATTGGTAATTATTCTTATTCCAGCACCATTGACAGCATGACCTACAATCAAGTCAAAATTACCTTTGAAAACAAGGATACAGGCGCCCATGAAATTTTTATTGCCAAAGACAGCGACAATATTAACCGTTGGGGGTTGCTCCAATATACCGATAAAGTGGAGCAATCTACCAGCGGTATTGCAAAAGCCGAGGCGTTACTAAAGCTCTATGATACCAAGACTCGGACGCTTTCTATCTCTGATGCGCTGGGCGATGTACGAGTCCGCGCCGGCTCTTCTGTTGTTGTCAAATTAGAGTTGGGCGACATCAATATTCAAAGCTATTTGCTGGTGGAAAAAGTAACCCACAAATTCAAACAGGAACAGCACCTAATGGATTTAAGATTGCGAGGTGGTACATTTGTCAATTGATATGACAGCCTTTCTCAATAATGTAAAACGGGCGGCAACGGAAGCCGTTGCTGCAGGAAACCCAATGTCGTTTCTTTTCGGTAAGGTAACCGATGTATCGCCGCTGACCATTCAAGTAGACCAAAAGCTAACGCTTTTAGAAGCCCAGCTCATTCTTACCAATGCCGTACGGGACTACACCGTCAACATGACCGTAGACCATGAAACGGAAGCGGCAAGCGGCGGCAGCGGCGATGCGGCATTTGCCAGCCACAAACACAATTACAAAGGGACGAAATCCTATACGGTTCATCTGGGGCTAAAACCTGGAGAGCAAGTGCTGCTATTAAGAGCCGATGGAGGACAAAAATTCATTGTCTTAGACAGAGTGGAGGCGTTAGCATGATACCGAAAACAGATATGGATTTGGTAACGCTCAAAACCAAAACGCAACCCAGCGCGACTTATTGTCTGGATAAGGAAAGCGGAAGAATTCGGGGGGCTGTGGATAGGTTAGAAGCGATGAAACAAGCAATCTATCTAATACTGAATTCGGAACGCTATGCGTACCCCATTTATTCCTGGAACTACGGCGCAGAACTTCGAGACCTTATCGGACAACCGAAAGAGTATGTTTATCCCGAGATAAAGCACTGCATTACTGATGCTCTTTTGCAGGACGACCGCATTACCGAAGTAGATAATTTCGAATTTGAGGCACATGGGAAAAAGCTCCATGTGTCTTTTCTTATTCACACTATTTTCGGAGTCTTGGATTGGGAGGTGAATATGAATGTATGAAAATAAAACTTACGAGTCTATTCTGCGGGAAAAATTAAGTAGAGTGGCAGAAAGCCTAGACAAACGAGAAGGCTCTATCATCTATGACGCTTTAGCGCCGAACTCTTTGGAGTCCGCTATGATTTATGCGGCGCTGGATACCATCTTAAATGAAACCTTTGCAGACACTGCAAGTAGAGAATATCTTATCAAGCGTTGCGCGGAGCGAGGAATCAAACCTTATGCTGCAACGGCGGCGCGGGGCATTGGCGAGTTTAATATGGCGGTATCCTTGGGCAGCCGGTTCTCTTGCGGCAAATATAACTGGGTTGTTACGGAGCAAATCACTACCACACGGTTTTATCTGCTCTGCGAAACGGAAGGAGCAGAGCCTAATGGCTATACAGGGCAGCTCATTCCTATCGACTACATCGAAGGGTTGACCTCTGCGCAGCTTATCTCTATTGCCATCAATGGGGAAGATGAGGAGGATACCGAATCCTTGCGATTACGATACCTAAATAGCTTCAAGGGACAATCTTATGGCTTTAACCGCGCTCAATATGTGGAGGTAGTAGAATCCATGCCTGGAGTAGGCGGCTGTAAACCTTACAGGGCTTGGAACGGACCGGGAACGGTCAAGCTGGTGATTACTGACAGCGAATATAGCGCGCCTTCTGAGGAATTGATTGATTCTGTACAGACGGCTATTGACCCTACCCAAAACAGCGGTGAAGGCATTGGACTTGCGCCGATTGACCATGAAGTAACAGTGGAAGGGGTAACGGAAACGGCAATTAACATCGCAACCTCTCTTACCTTTGCTCCCGGTTGGACACTGGCGGATACGCTTCCTTATATTGAGAATGCCATTGATAATTACTTTCAGGAGTTAAACGCTACTTGGGCAAGGGAAGAAAATCTTTTGGTAAGAGTTTCGCAAATTGAGTATCGTTTGCTTGCCCTTAGCGGCGTAGTGGATATTAGTAGCACTACCTTAAACGGCGGCACAGCAAATCTTCTGCTGGATAAAAATGCCATTGCCATAAGAGGGGTGTTTACCAATGGATAACTTCAATACGGCAAGAACCATTGATTTGCTGGGATATTTGCCTGATGTGCTGAAGGATACCAAGGAAATGCAGGCCATTATGCAAACGGAAACGCCGGAAATCCAGGCGCTTTGGCAGGCTTGTGAAGATGTGATGAACGACCAATTCATCGCCGAAGCCACGGAAAATGGTGTGGCGCGAAGGGAGAAAATGCTGGGCATTTCGCCCTTTGCCACGGACACCTTAGACGACAGGAAATTTCGCATTTTAAGTCGGTACAACGAAAATATTCCTTATACGCGGAGAAGTCTCATGCGGCAGCTGGCGGCCCTTTGCGGCGAAGACGGTTATAGTGTCCAGTTCCTGACCAAAGATTTTACGGTGAAGGTAAAGGTAGAACTGACAGCCAAGAAACAGGAGACTGCAGTCAGTGAGCTATTGGAACGAATCTTACCGTATAACATGGTCTTTACGGTGGAGCTTCTTTACAACCAATGGCAAATGGTGAAAGCATATACCTGGGGTGCTCTTGCTGCCCGAACTTGGAACCAAGTACGAGAGGAGGTTTTATAAATGGCGGATTATACGGAAAACTACAACTTAAAAAAGCCCTCGCCTGAAGACTTTGTAGACATTGCTGACATCAACGGCAACATGGATGCGATTGATGAGGCGTTGCTGGAATGCAAGGAAGAAGCTGGAGCTGGAGCTGTCTATTGCACCTGCACGGCAGCTTCCAATGAGGCCGCAAAGGTGGCAACGGTGGTACGGGGAAAATTCAAGCTGGAAATAGGCGTCGCGGTGGATGTAAAGTTTACAAATACTAATATAACAAGCAGTCCTACGCTTAATGTAAACAATACGGGAGCAAAGTACATCAAAATGTACGGTACAGCATCTGTGCCCAACTATATATGGCAAGCCGGGGCGATGGTTCACTTTGTCTATGACGGCACAAATTGGATTATGGAAAACACCGCGCAGGCAAGCACAGTATATTATGGAGTAACAAAACTCTCCCCCAGCGTATCCAGTACGCTTACAAGTATGGCAGCAACGCCTTCGGCGGTGAAACA
>CATIYQ010000117.1 GCA_949739465.1 uncultured Peptococcaceae bacterium
CTATGTAAATATCTCCGTGGAAGACACAGACCTATGCAAACGCTACACTGCTAAACTGGTGAAAAACGTGAAAATCGGTCCTTCTCCTCTTTGGATGCAGGGTTATTTACGCTGTTGCGGTATGCGCCCTATTAATAACATTGTGGACATTGCAAATTTTGTTATGTTGGAGCTGGGGCAGCCGCTTCATACCTTCGACTATCAGACTTTAGCGAAACAACAGGTTATTGTTCGCCGTGCGAAACAGGGGGAAAAGATTATTACCTTGGACGACCAAGAACGGACTTGTCATAGAGATAACCTCTTAATCTGCGACGGAGAACGCCCTGTTTGCATTGCAGGGGTCATGGGGGGACAAAATACAGAAGTAACGGACGCGACCACCGATATTTTAATTGAATCGGCGCACTTTGACCCTGTCAGTGTGCGGAAAACTTCCCGGGAAGTTGGTGTGCGTTCTGAGTCTTCTGCTCGTTTTGAAAAGGGTGTTGATTTACAAAGATTGCCTGCTGCTGCCAACCGTTGCGCTCAGCTTTTAGCCAAATATTGCGGTGGGGAAATTGTTGGTGGTTTCTATGATTCTAATCCTGCAGAAATTTTACCGACCAAAGTGTTGTTAAGACCTGCTCGTATCAATGAGATTTTAGGTACGGATTTTTCCGTAGCGGATATTTTATCTACTATGGAACGGCTGGACTTTCCCTTTGTGGAAGTTGCGGGTGGTTATGAAGTGACAGTGCCTTTCTACCGTCAGGATGTTACGGTAGAGGAGGACTTAGCGGAGGAAGTCGCTCGTCTTTTAGGTTATGATAAAATTCCTGTTACTTTGCCTCAAGGGAAAACTACGGAAGGGAAGCTAACTCCTTGGCAGAAATTTGTCGATGACGTCTTAAATACCAGTGTTGCTATGGGACTACGGGAAATCAAAACCTATGACTTTATCAGTCCTAAAGAATGGGATAGACTGTTGTTACCGGAAGATAGCCATTATCGTAATGCAGTGAAAATCCAAAATCCATTGAACGAAGAACAAAGCATCATGCGAACTACGTTAGTACCGGGCGTTCTAAACATTGCGGCGTTAAATCATAGCCGCAGCAACAGCAATGTGGATTTGTTTGAATGTGGTGTTGCTTTCATCCCCACAGGCAAACAGCTGCCCAAAGAACCTATGACATTTACCGGTCTTGTCATGGGTAAAACTGCTGATGGTTGGCAGGAAAAAGCGGTTGCGAAAGATTATTTTTACTTAAAAGGCATGGTCGAACAGCTCTTTTCCCATTGGAATATCAAAAATTGGTCGGTAAAAGCAAGCAGCGCATACGCTTTCATGCATCCCGGGCAATGCGCAGATATTTATATTGATGGCGATTTCGTGGGCTTTATGGGGCAGGTTTATCCATTGGTGGCGAAAAACTATCAGTTGCCTCAGACGTTTATTTTTGAACTGGATTTGGAAACCATATTCCGACATTTGCCGAAGGCGTTTGAATATCAACCCTTCTCTAAACACCCTGCCATGGTGCGCGACTTAGCCTTAATCGTTGGCAACGACATTACCGCAAGGGAAGTAGAAGAGGTGATTCGTGCCAACGGCGGAGAATACTTGCGGCAAGTTTCTCTCTTTGACGTCTATGCCGGCAGTCAGTTGGTGGAAGGTACTCATAGTTTGGCTTATACTATTTCTTTCCAAGCCATTGACAAGACATTGGTAGAACAGCAGGTCAATGATAGTGTGGCAGCCATTCTTACCGCCTTGGACAAAGAATTAGGCGTAAAATTAAGATACTAAGGATGTACTAGGCAAAAAGAGTTTTTTTGTGCTATACTAAAGAAAAGCATATCTTTAGAACAGGGGGGATTACATGAGCCAAGAATATCTGAATAAAACGGTGGTAACCATCAACAACCAGCAGTATGCCCTCAAGGGTGAGGAAAGCGTGGCTCGTATGGAAGATATGGCAAAACTTGTTGACGATAAAATTAATCTTCTAAAAAAAGCCTTCCCTAACTGTAATCCTGTTCGCTTGTCTATTCTTGCGGCGCTGGAAATTGCTGGAGAATACTTGAAACTGCAGGACGATTATGACGAGTTGGTGACGGCAATTGAAGATCATGAATAAAAGAGATTGCCGATAAAAAGGGAGCGGGACTACCGCTCTCTTTTTCACTAAAGGAGTGATAAAATGGATTTGGAAAATGTTGTCCTCTTAAATCAGGATTTTTTTTGCCGTAAGACCGATGTGGTGGCGAGAGATTTATTAGGCAAATATTTGGTCTATCATCATCCTCAAGGGGATATTGTAGCAATGATTGCCGAGACGGAAGCCTATATGGGAGCAGGGGATGCCGCCTGTCACAGTGCAGTGGGGAAAACCAAACGAAATTGCGTCATGTTTGGCGAGGCGGGCAGAAGTTACTTGTATCGCATTTACGGCGTGCATACTTGTTATAACATCACTACTGATATGGAGGATGAGGCAGCGGCAGTGCTGATTCGGGGAATGTTAGCGGTAGGGGGCATCGAATTACTTAAAGAAAACCGTCCCGGCGTTGCCGCGGAAAAATTGCTGCAAGGTCCCGGTAATCTTTGTCGTGCTATGGGCTGGGATTTGTCTTTGAACGGATTGTCGGTTTGTAAGAAGGATAGTCGAATTAGGCTGTTTGCAGCAGGAAAACCGCCTGCTGATAGCGAAATTGTTGAGACAACAAGAGTGGGAATTTCCAAAGAGAAAGACGCGTTATTACGGTTTTATCTGAAAGGAAATCCCGGTGTTTCCAGAAAATAGACGCACCTGAAAAAAGAGGAGGTTTTGTTTCATGTTATTAGAAGAGATTTATCGTCTGGCGGTGGATATGGGCTCTCAAGCTGACCCTAGAGGCAGAGAAGCGGTAGAAAAAGATTTGGCTGCCGCTGCAAAGGCTTGGCAAAAGTTAGACGACGATGAAAAGGAATTTTTTGATGTAGAGCGATTGAAAAATCCTTATGCCGATACTCGAATCTTAGCTGGGGAAAAGGATAGCGAAATCAAAAGTATCTTAGTGGGCATTGATATGGAAGTAGGCGAGGTTCTGCTTGCTGATCAATTGGTTGCCCGAGGTACAGGTATTGATTTAATATTATCCCATCATCCTGAGGGCAAAGCCTTAGCTCGTCTTGCCGATGTGATGCATTTGCAAAAGGGGCATATGTCCGCTTATGGTGTGCCGGCTAATATTGCCTATCCCATTATGGAGGAACGTATCAATGAAATTGACCGCGCCTTTGCTCCTTCTAATCATTATCGCGCTGTGGACGCGGCGGCGCTTCTTGGTTTCAACTTTGCCTGCGTTCATACGCCTGCCGATAATCTGGCAACGGAATACGTGCGCAATTTCTTGCAGGTGCGGGAGGATGAGTCTCTTGCTGATGTTGTGAAAGCCATGAAGACCATTCCCGAATATCATGCCGCGGCTATGCGGGGCGCAGGACCTCGCATCTTAAACGGCGCGTCTAATTGTCCATTGGGGCAGGCTTACGTGGACTTTACCGGCGGCACTTCCGGTCCGGATGAAAATATCAAAGCCTTGGTGCGGGCAGGGGTAAACACCGTGGTTTGTATGCATATTCCTGAGAAAAACTTAAAAACTGCTAAGGAATATCATCTCAATGTAATCCTTGCCGGGCATATGTCCAGCGATAGTTTAGGGATGAATTTATTGTTGGATGAGATAGAAAGTCGCGGTGTGGAAATTATTCCGACATCAGGATTGATTCGGGTGAAGAGAAAAGGACGGTAATGTCCTTTTCTTTTTGCCCATATGGCAAGGAAAGTCAGGAAAAATTTGTAATTATCTATGGAGAAACGACGAGCTCCATGATAAAATAATGAATAATACGAAACGGTATTTAGGAGGTGCATCATGGCAAAGAAACCGGAAATCTTAGCGCCGGCAGGAAGCTTTGCAGCGTTTTTAGCAGCAGTTGCTGGTGGGGCGGACGCCGTCTATCTGGGCGGTAAGGCGTTTAGCGCCAGAGCTTCTGCCGATAACTTTTCCGATGATGAACTAGCGAAAGCGGTAGAATATGCCCATCTCCATGGGGTGAAGGTTTTTGTTACCATGAACACCTTATTGGACGATAAAGAATTATCTCTTGCCCTGGATTATTTGGCGTTTCTTTATGAGATTGGCATTGACGCTGTGATTTTACAGGATATTGGCTTACTAAAAGCCATAAAGGAATCTTTGCCCGATATGCCTATTTTCGCTAGCACCCAGATGTCTGTTTATAATTTAGACGGGGTGACGTTCCTTTCCCAGTTAGGCATGGAGCGGATTATTTTAGCGCGGGAGTTGTCTCTTTCGCAAATCACAGAGATTTGCGAGAATAGCACTGTCGATATTGAAATCTTTGCTCATGGTGCGTTGTGCATTTGCTATTCTGGGCAGTGTCTAATGAGCAGCATGATTGGGGCGCGGAGCGGCAATCGCGGCAAGTGTGCTCAGCCATGCCGCCTGGAATATGAACTCATTGACGGGAGTGGACAAGTGTTATCAGATTGTGTTGGACCTCATTTGCTGTCTCCAAAGGATTTGAATATTTATGATATTTTGCCCCAGGTTATTGCCAGTGGTATTGCCTCATTAAAAATTGAAGGACGAATGAAACGCCCTGAGTATGTAGGCACCGTAGTCCGTATCTACCGTGAGGCATTAGACCGCGCTTGGAACGGCGAGACTTATGTTACAGAGGAAGGGAAAAACCGTTTGGCGCAAGCCTTTAATCGGCAGTTTACCACGGCGTTTTTAGAGAAAAACCAGGGGAAAGACATGATGAGCTTTTCTCGTCCCAATAACCGCGGCGTGTTTTTAGGCAGAATTGAAGCCGTTGACTATGGTAATCATTTGCTGACGCTGAAACTGTCTCAGCCTTTGGTGGTTGGCGACGGTGTTGCCGTATGGGTGACCAAGGGGGGCAGAGAAGGTTTTGTAGTGGAACAAATCTTTCAAAACGGACAATCTGTTGAAGAGGCAGCTGTTGGCAGCATTGTCCAGTTGAAATTCTTTAGCAAGGCATATGTAGGTGACCGTATTTTTAAAACCAGCGATATCCGACAGCTAACGGCGGCGGTTGCCGCTTATGAGAATACGGATACCATTCCTTTACATTTCCAATTGGTGGCAAGGATTGGCGAGCCGTTAAAAGTCTTCTGTTGGGACGACCAAGAGCATCAGGCGGCGGTCATCTGTGATTTTACCGTGGTGGCGGCGCAAAAACAACCTACCACCATAGAACGGATTATCGAGCAATTAGGCAGATTAGGCGGTAGTTATTTTTGCTTTAACGGCGTAGACGTCTGCGCTGACGAGGGAATCATGCTACCGGCAAGCGTCTTGAATCAAGCCAGAAGAGATTTGGTTGAACAAATCAAACAACAGCGGCTTGCGCCTTTTGCCAGGGCTGCTTTGGCGGAGAAAAGCAAGAAGACTCTTTGGCAAATTGGTAGCCGCCACGATAATGACGGGCGGAAAAAGGCTATCTCTTCCAATCTGATGCTGTCCGTGCTGGTATCCAGTCTAGAACAAGGCGTTGTTACAGCGCAAGCAGGGGCGGATATGGTGTATAGTCCGGGACAATGGTTTCGACCCCATACGCCAGAGAAGGCGGAAGACTTATGCCGTTGGGCGGAGACCGTTTCTTCTCATAGCAGAGCCTATTTTACCTTGCCGCGGGTGTATCATAATGAAGAAAAGACCCATTTTATTTCTTTGCTGGAAGCGTTGCAGGATAGTGAAATCCAAGGCGTTCTTGTGCCGAATCTGTCCGGCTTTCAGCTGTTAAAAGAAGTCGGCTGGCAAAAGGTAATATTTGGTGATTGGCAACTTAATATCTTTAACTCGGCGGCGTTAGAAATCCTTAGTCAATGGGGGGTAAAACAGGTTGCCTTATCTCCTGAGCTTTCCTTGGGGCAGATAGGGGCTTTATCCGGTGGTTCTTCTGTTGCGAGAGAGGTAACGGTCTTCGGCGCTATGGAGCTGATGGTCAGTGAATATTGCGTGCTCGGTGCAGTGTTGGGTGGCAAGAGTGGCGATACCTCTTGCGCTATGCCGTGTATGAAGAAAAATAAAGATTACTTTTTAAAGGATAAGGCGGGATTTTCCTTCCCCGTTGCGGTTGACGACCATTGTCGCAGTCATATTTTTAATGCTCGCGACCTTTGTATTGTTAAGGAATTAGCGGATTTGCGGAAGAATGGTATTTCTGTTGTCCGTCTGGATTTACGTCGGTATTCTTCGGAGGATAGTGCAAAAATTATCTCCATTTATAAGAAAATTTTAAGAGACGTTAATGGTGGAAGGGATGTTGACAGCAATGCTTATTTGGGCGAGTTGCAAAAAATCATGCCCCATGGCTTTACCAAAGGGCATTTTTATCGAGGTGTGTAAAAATCAAGAAATAAGCAGGTGAAAATATTGGATGAAAATACATTAAAAAAGCTGGGTTATCCTCAGATTATTGATAAATTGGCAGACTATGCAGGCTTTGGCGTTAGCCGCGAGTTGATTTACGGTTTGACGCCCTTAGACCAAATTGACAGCATCAATGAGCGTATCAAGGAAACGGATGAGGCAAAAGAAATCTTGCGGCTGCATCCCATGTTTTCCTTCGGGGCGTTGCAGGATATTCGGGAAGGCTTACATCGCGGCAAAATCGGCGGCATTATGTCTCTGGAAGAATTGATTGCCGTCGGGGATATGTGTCGTTCAGCGCGAATTACCCGCGGTTTTTTTAGTGACTTGAAAGGTAACTTTCCTTTGTTAATCGGCATTAGCCGAGGACTGGGTACCTTTAAGACCATTGAAACGGCATTGGAAAAAGCGATTGCGGCTGACGGCGGTATCAAAGACAGCGCCAGTGAACGGCTGGGACAGATTCGCCGTAATTTGAAGGTATCTCAAGAGCGGATTAAGGAGCGGTTGGATAACTTTGTTCACAACAGTTCTACGGCAAAATATTTGCAAGATCCCATTGTTACGATACGGGCGGATCGGTTTGTGGTGCCGGTGAAACAGGAATACCGCAATCAAGTGCCGGGCATTGTTCATGATACCAGTTCTAGCGGGGCAACGATTTTTGTAGAGCCTATGGCGGTTATGGAAGCTAATAACGACCTGATTCGTTTGAAAAAAGAAGAAGAGGAAGAAATCCAAGCCATTCTCAAAGCTCTGACCATGGTAGTAAATAACTTTGGTGATGATTTAGCCAATACCGTTGCCATTTTAGGTAATTTAGACTTTATCTTCGCTAGAGCCAAATACAGCTATGACATCGACGGTGTGGGGGCGAAAATCAGTCCAGTGGGCAATATGAAACTTCTAAAAGCCCGTCATCCGTTGCTGCCCGGCGATGTGGTGCCTATTGACGTCTATATGAAACCGGATTTGAAGGCTATGGTGGTTACCGGTCCCAATACCGGGGGCAAGACTGTTTCCATTAAAACCATTGGACTCCTTACCCTCATGGCGTTAGCAGGGTTGCA
>CATIYQ010000118.1 GCA_949739465.1 uncultured Peptococcaceae bacterium
GACTCTCCTGTCTCTAAGAGGACGTTTTCGGGTATCATTTCCCGAGAAGGCTTTTTATTGCCCAGCGGGCGGGCGAAAATCATTCGTCCGGCAGAAGTTTGCAGCACGCTGGTAACCACTACTCGAATGGTTTTCCCCATATAGCGTCTGCCGTTTTCTACCACAATCATAGTGCCGTCATCTAAGTAGCCAACCCCCTGGTTGTTTTCCTTGCCGTCCTTAATGATTTTCAAGGTCATTTCTTCTCCCGGCGGAAAGATTGGTTTTAAGCTGTTTGCCAAGTCGTTGATATTCAGTACTTGCACATCTTGAAGACCTGCCACTTTGTTCAGGTTAAAGTCATTGGTGATAACAGCACCCTTCAAATCCTTCGCCATTTTCAAGAGCTTCAAATCTACTTCGGCAATGTCGGGATAGTCTTTTTCCACGACCTGAACCTGTCGTTTGAATTTCTCCCGCAGTTCGTTGAGAATATCCAACCCCCGCCTGCCTTTCAGCCGTTTTAAGGGGTCGGCAGAGTCGGCGATATGTTGCAGTTCAATCAGAACAAAGCCGGGAATAATCAGATTGCCTTCCAAAAAGCCGGTAGCATAAATCTCCGCAATCCGCCCATCTATGATGACGCTGGTATCTAAGATTTTCGGCACAGCTTTTACATGGTCACGGTCTCGCTCCCGTTCGCTTTTGGGAGAGCGTTCCTTCCCCACGGAAATCCGACCGAGACCGGAGGTAATCACCCCAACAATCTCATCTTTCTTCTTATTGCCCAGCCACAAACCCACATAACCAAAGGCGCAAAGAACAGCGAAAGCAATATAAGGTCCAACGATAGCGATTTTCTCAATGGCAGAGCCTAACAGGCTGCCAATGACCAGGCCGCAGATAAGTCCGAATACAGAACAAATAATATCCACAAGAGGAATTTTGAAAAGTCGATTGGTTAAGGAATTGAATAAATGGGAGCAAACGCCAATCACCATCGGTGAAATGGTTAGCCCAAACAGTCCGAAGACCGCCGCTCCGATAAAAAGTGTCCCAATCCATTGCCAAACTTCTGTGTAATGCAGCCAGTTCTCTACAAGGAAATGAGACAGTACGGCGCCGATAATTGCAAAAATCACAGCTACACACAATGCCGCTGCTTTTAATAATTTCGCTTTCTGTTGTTCCGGGGTCAGTTCCGCTCTTTTTTCTCGTTTCATCGTTTTCACCTCCCTTCGATGTTATCCGCTTACTTCTCTTTCAGCTTACTTCAATTATAGAGAACCCGGGAGGAAAATACAAGGCAGAGACAGGGAAAATCCCCCGGCAAATCATGTTCTTTTTCGACTTTCCAAAGAAAAAGGGGAATAAAATAAAAAACCGCAATCCTTATGATTGCGGTAAAAAACTAATCTTCTTTTGGGAAACAGTCGTTAATCATATCTTTGGCTTGTTGTTCATCAATGTCCTTTGCCACCATAAATTCACTAACCAAGATTTTTCTTGCCTGGTCCAACATTTTCCGTTCTCCGGCTGCCAACCCTTTTTGCATATCCCGCAAAGTCAAGCTGCGGACCACCTCCGCCACTAGGAAAACGTCTCCGCTTTTGATTTTCGTCATATGCTGCTGATACCGCTTGTTCCAGGCAATGGTTTCCTCTTCTTCCACACAACGTAACACTTCCGAGACCCGATTTAATATGGTCTCGTCACTGACACTTCTTAAGCCTACCCCTTGGACAGCGTCCACCGGCACCATTACTCTCATTTCTCCGTCAAAAAGTTTCAATACATAATATTGCTTTAATTCTCCAAGAACTTCTTTCTCTTCAATTGCTTCAACGATACCGGCGCCATGTACCGGATAGACTACTTTATCCCCTATACTAAACATAGCGTCCGCTCCTTCTCTTTTCCTTTTGGTTATATCATATCACATTTTTTCTCCCCGGTCAAAACAAAAAATTTATTTTACCATAGTCATATAGGGTTGTCAATATTGCTCCATTTACCGCCGTTTATGATGTTTTTTTCGTTTGCGATGTTTGCCCCGTTCCTCTTCCTGTTCTTCTCCCATGACTTCCGCCACGGTATCGCTGCCGGGAACGGTAATATTTTCCTGATGCAGGATTTCTGCCGCTTCCGATTGGTCGATATCCTGCTTTAAGCTATCGGTCAGATTGGTAATATTTTCACGGTTTGGACCGTTGGGATTTTCCAGCTCGTTAATTAAGTTGCCCAGTTTTTCCTGCTGTTCAGGAGAAAGAAAACTGCTATATGCGTTGACCAACCCCTTCACTTCCTCGATATTCTTAGGCTTTAACAGGTTGATTAAGTTACCGATATTGAGATTGCCTGCCATGGCATATCCTCCTCTGCATTCTTCTTTCTGCCATTATATGCAAAAGAACAAGAAAAGAACCCCCTGTCGAAAGAAGGAAAACATTTTTCCCTTGGGAGCATATTCTTTTCCCCCGTTGCATATGGTGATGTAACCGTAAATGTGAGAAAGCAATCAGGAGGGATTGGTATGGATAAAATTTATTTTCCCATAGAAAAGACGGTGTTCTTGCCACGGGAAAAAGCCCCTATCGGTAAAATGGAACAAGTAAAAGCAAGAGCGGAGGTAGACGCTATCGAGCCAAATGGTACCGGCTGGCTCTGCTACGGCAAGCTGCTTATTGATATGGTCTATACGCCAATGGGAACAACAAAGGGGAAACATCAAGAACATTGGAAAGACGTCTCCCAACAACTGATGACCATGGGCAAAGAAGCAAAAGAAATCTGCACCATTATAGTAGACTTCATTCAAGAGCTGCCGGACCGAGACTATACCTACGGCTGTCAGTTTGACGCTGACGTGCAGAAGAAAACCTGGCAACAAATAGCCAGCAACGCTTTAGAAATCGGTGTGGATATTGCACTCTCTTTAAAAGAAGAGAAGAAAAAACCGGCAAAAGGCGATACCGTGGACGAAGAACATTATCTGGTATTAGAACAGGATAGTTTCTCCTTAGAAGAAAAAACCCCCGACCCTTCCCGCACCAAGAAAGCCACAGACTCCCAGCCGGAAGAATTCTATTATTATGCGGCGGAAGAAGGCAGTGAAATGCTTCATTTAGATTGCGCCGATGACACCATTGTCTTCTGTCCCCAAGAAAAGGAAGAAGAAAAGAAGACTGATTGCTGCAATGCTCCTGTGGACTTGACGCAGCAAGAAATCTGCCCCACCAAGGAAGGAGCAGGCAGCAAAGGGCAACACCTTTGTGAAAAAAAAGAAATCAAAGCCAATAACAAAGCCGACGACAAAGACCTTTGCCAAGAGGAAGTAGCATTAGAAGGGGATATGTCCTTCTTAACAGACTGTCCCGCCACCGCTGAAAAAACAGAAACCTGCGAAACATCTTGCGACAATCTATCCCCTGCCGAGGACAGCGTCTCTTGTATGGCGGAAATGAAACCAACCGCGCCTGTTCAGGATAAGATAATCAAAGAAGAAGTACAGGTAGACCCAACAGAAGAAATCTGCCTTAATGAAGAAATTATATTGAAAACAGAAGAAACAGCAGAATGGGAAGATAAGGGCTGTGAAGTGGTGCCGCTGCCTCTTCCCGGCAAAGAAAAACATCGTTTCTGGAAAGGAAAAAAAGAGAAAAAGGACTTTATGGAGCAAGAAGATAACGGCATGACAGTGCCGGGAACATTCTCCTCCTGTCTTGACGAGAAACCGGCAGAGCCGAGAAAAGGCTACCGTTTGAAATTTTATGTCGTTCAGGGCGGTGAAGACCTGGCCGCTATTGCAGAAAAACACAGCGTCAGCCCGTCAAGCATTTTAGCCGCCAATAAAAATATCAGTGAAGAAGATATCCGTACTGGCATGGTGCTATCTATCCCCATGTAAAAAGCGATAAGAACCCCTTAAGGAAAAGGAGGGATGATGATGGAGCAAGACAACAGACGATTGGCAGAAGCCCAAGATATCTTGCGGGCATGGCGGATAGCGCCCCTTTCCTTGTCGGGAAGGGGCAACGACATTTTAGTGACCACAGAGACAGGGACTCGCTTATTGAAGGTATATCCTCAAGGTATTAGTCAGGGGTTTCGTTGTCACATGGCAATGGAATACAGTGTAGAACGAGGCTTTTATGCGCTCCCCCGCCATATCCTAAACCGCAGCGGAAAACCCCTCACCGTCTATGGCAACAGCTGTTATGGATTACAGGATATCTGGGAGACAAAGCCCATAGACTGGCAAAACAACCAAGATATTTTTCGCCTGGGGCAGACCATGGGACAGGTGCATACTGCCATGGCAGGCTTTCATGAGGCATATCTGGAGCAACCGGAAAAAAACTGGCTGACCCGCGCCATGGAAATGGCAGAAACCTGGCTGGCGGGAAAAGAGAAAATCCCCGCAGAACTGATGCCGGAGTGGGAACGGCTCTGTCTGTCGCTGGGAAAATTAGTCACCCGATTGGGTGAACGGGAAGAAGTACTCATGGAGATAGAAGCAGTTATGCCTTTCATTCATAACGGTTTCACAGGAAAAGATATTTTACTTCTGCCCGGCGGTGAAGTTTGGGTTGGCGGTTGGGAGCATTGGCAAGGAGGCAATTCCCTTGCCGACCTTTGCGCCGTCCTTCATAAAATTGCCTGGCAGCGCAACTGGGACCCACGCGCTATGGAAACCCTTTTTGCCGGCTACCGCTTAAAGGGCGCCTTTCGTTCGGATATGGCGGCAGTGGTTTGCGCCTGGAGCGCCATGCCTTTTGCCGCCTTGGATTTATTGGCGCGGTGCGGCAAAGACCAAGCCAATCTGCCGTCGGCAGAAGAATGGCAGCCAATCTTTGCCCTGCAAAAGAAAAAAGAACAAGTCTATGGGCAGGTGGCAGACTGGACCAGAAACTATTGGCGAGGAGGCGATTTATGATGGAATGGGAACAACGGCAAAACCGTTGGGTACAGCAAAAATACCCCTGGCTCACTCAGGTCCTTTCCGCCTGGGAATTAACACCGACCTACGCTGCCATAGAAGGCTCTGTCTGCCGCATTAAATGCCACCGAGGTAAATGGTGGGTATTAAAGCGAATGGAAGAGCGGGACCGAGCAGAGTTTATCGGCGCCCTTTTAACCCAGCTTTCTCAATATCAGCTGACGCCACCCGCTATTCGCACCAAATATGGTGACAACGTTGCCTACTGGTTTGACGGTTATTATTATCTGATGCCGCTGATTCGGGGCAAGGAAGGTGCAAATCACAAGCTGTCCGACGTATCTTTGGCAGCGCAACGATTGGCCTTATTCCACCGTTACGCACGACAGTTATCCCTGCCTCGCTTTCAGGGAGACAATTTTCCCACCTTAAGCAACCGCTTACAACAATATCAGGAAGTCTGTCATCCTGATATCAATAAAATGGAGCATACCCAAGCTCGGTTGGAAGCAGCGGATTTTCTTTATCGCGCACAAAGCCGCCTGGCAAACTTTCCCCGCTACCAGCTGGCAGAATTGGAGCGGCAGGCAATAGAAGGAGAAACGGTGCGCCACGGACATTTCCACTGCGGGCAAGTGATGAAGGAACACCGCAGCGCTTTCATTGTCCACTGGGAGGAGGCGTCTATAGGCGTGCAACTGTTGGATTTATCCGACTTTTGCTATAAAGTCCTAACCAAAAATAAATGGCAGCCCGAATATTACCTTGCCATTCTCAACGGTTATCAGGATATTCTGCCCTTATCCGATAGTGAAAAAGCCTTTCTGGAGCAAACACTGCTCTTACCCATAGAGCTGGAACGAGGACTGGCAAGTAAGAAAAGCGAGAAAAAGAAAGGCAAACAGCTGGAAAAAGTCTTCGCCGACGCTATCGAAGCAGAAAACCGCAAGCTGAATTGTCTTGCCGCCGCTAAGGGAGAACCCCTTCCCCGGAACGAAAGCAAAAAGGAACGGAAAGCGTCAAAAGAAGAGAAAGAACCCAAAGAAACAAGAGAATCAAAGGAAACGAAAAAGACCAAGAAAGAGAAAAAAGCCAAAAAGAACGTAACAGAAAAACAAACGTCCCAAAAGAAGAAAACCACCGAACCCCAAAAAGACAAAACGCCAAATAAATCCAACGAAACCAAGCAGCCAAAAAACAATTAGCAAAGGCAGGTGGCAATATGAAGGAGGACAAGGAAACCACGGTAAACCAACCCGATGAAACGATTCTGTCCCGATTCGGCATTAAGAAGCCCTATGCCATTTGGCGTATTCAAGCAAACGTCTACAAAGTCAGCGCCCTTCAGGGAGATTTCTGTTTAAAATTCATCCAATATGACAAAGAAAAAATCGACTTTCTCTATGGTATCACCACCTATCTGCAAGACCGGGGATTTTATCGCATTCCCAAATCTATCTGCACGGTAGATGGAGATAGCGCCGTTCCTGCCGAAGGCGGCTTTTATACGCTCAACCGTTGGGTAGGCGGCATTGCCTGCGCCTTGGATAACGAATCCCATCTTTTGGCGGCAGGCAAATGTTTAGCGACATTTAGCTGCGCCGCTTTAGGAGGAGAGCTGCTGCCTGGCGGCAAGGTAGGTTATCACGAGTGGCATGAACGGTTCGCCCAGCGAACGGAAGATTTAATGACCTGGCAAAGCCAACTGGCAGTGAAAAAACGGCGGAATCCTTTTGAAAAACTGTATTTGAAAGCGGCTCCCCAGATGATAGCCGACGGTATGGGCGCCCAGCGACTTTTAGCCCAATCCGCCTACGAGTATTTGGCGGACGAAGCATTATATTACCGCACGTTTGTCCATCGAGATGTGGCAGCGCGGAACTTCATCATCGGAGCGGACGGCGAAGGCTGGCTCATTGATTTCGACTATTGCCGTTACGACTTACCCCTGACAGACATTGTCCGCTTTGTGGAGAGAGGCATGAAAGCAGTAGTATACACCCCTCGTCAGCTGGATATGATGTTGGGCGCATATGAGACGGTGCGGAAAATTGATACAGAGGAATACCGCGTCATTTCCGCTATGCTTTTGTTTCCCCAGAAGTTTTGGCGGCTGTGCGGCCGTTATTTCGCCAGCCCCGACGAAAGCCTGAAACAGGGGATTTATTACAAAATGGTGAACGCCATGGGACAAATCAAAGCCCACCGCGACGTGTGGATTTATTTTCAGGGAAAATACGGCTGCCGCTAAAAAAGAGACAACAGAAAAGCTAAAGGAGGTAACTCATGTTAGTAGGCATAGACGGTAGAGGCGCCGTCTGGTATCGCGGTACCGGCATCGGCACTTATACCTATCAGTTATTAAAACATTTGAAAGAGCGGGAAGAACGTAACAGCTACCGCATTTTTTGGCCAGGAGAGGAATACCTCTCTTTAAATATTTCCGACCAAGAGGATTTCCGCCAAGTAGAAGCCAAGGAAAACTATTGGGAGGAAGTCTTTTTGCCCAAAGCCATTGGGCGGGA
>CATIYQ010000119.1 GCA_949739465.1 uncultured Peptococcaceae bacterium
GCAAAAGCAAAAGAAAAAAAGAGCAAGAAACATACTACTTTCTTGCTCTTTTTGATTTAATTTGAACATCTTTTTTACTACTTTTCATCTTCTTTTGTTTCTGGTATGTAGCGTTCTTGAATATCTGTTAAAAAGGATTGGAATTTCTCTACAACTGATGGCGGGGAGATGATTTTTGCTCTTTTGCCAAAGCTGCAAATCCAAGCAAAAAACTTTTCGCTGGTTTCTATGTGGGTGCTGACTGTAAAATGGGTTTTATCAAGCACACGATAACTGGCTTCTTTTGTGCCAAAGCGTTCTATAACGCTGTCTAACAAAGAATTAACAAAGCGAATGGTAATGCGTTCATCTTTGCCGCCAAACATAGAAAATACGCGGGTGGTGTATGTTTCCATGTTGATTGTGTCAAAGGCTTCTTTCCCGGCTCTTGGTTCGCCTGTGGGCATAACGCTTTTCATGCGGTCGATGCGATAGGTTCTTATTTTTTTATATCTATCATCAAAAGCAAGCAAATAATAGTTTCCGTCATTGATAAGCAAGCGGTAGGGACTGACGGTATAGAGTGCGCCCTTGCGCCGCTCCTGCATGGTTATTTTGCCGTCCTTGAGATAATAAGACAGGTATTGGAAAGAGATTTTTTCCGGGGTGTGGTTTTCTCCTTCCTGCTTGTTACTCATGGCGGCATTGATGGCAGAAATATTATTTAATACTGTTTTACTGGTTGTTTTTACCCGGTCTGTGAGAAAAACATCATGGCGGATTTGTTCTGCTTGGGGTTCGCTGACAAATTCGCAGATGACATCAGTGAGGCGTTTTGCCTGTGCTTGATTGATGAATTTTGCGGCATAGATACATTCTGCCATTAGGCGCATATCGTCTAGGTCAAAGTGTCGCTGCCGGATATAAAAGCCTTTTTTGTGTTTATCATAGACCACTAATTTTTCGTTATCTTCTTCATCTTCTGCCAAGACTTCTTCTGCTTTTTGAATAGTTGTGCTGTTTTCCAGCATCCAAGCAACGTTATTGATTTCTTCTATATCTCGATAGATGGAGCGGCGTTCTGCATAAATGCCGCAATCTTCCTTCAAATAATATTCGATTTCTTTCCCGGTGGCGGTATGGTTTTCATCAGTGTATTTCAGCAAATATTGCAAGACAATATAAGGCTTGATTTTCTGATGGGGCTTTTTGCCATGCCCGGCAGTAGGATAGTTATCTTCAAAGTCTATCTCATTTTCAGTAGTAGGGGTTTTCATGCTGATATATCCTTTACTTTTGTTTGCTTGCCCGAAAGGCTCGCCGGAGGCGCGCTTGAGGGCAAATAGGGTTCTATGGGCAATCAATTTTAATTACTTTTTCTTGGGATAATATATAAATATGTTAATAAAAAGTAATTAAAACGATTTGATTTCTTTGAATAATTTTCCTTTCCATGGCTCTCTGTCAAAACAAAAGAGCGGGTCTATCTGTTGTCCCAGAGCCATAAAGCTAACCGTTCCGTCTTCATGCTCCAAGATGTCATATTTGGTTTTATAGTCAATTAGATTGGCGCATTTTAAGATCGCTTTTGCCGGGTAGATTCCCCATTCTTTTTCGTTGATAGCAGCAGCTATTTCTTTTGTGGTGATAATTTCTTTGCGGTTTCCAGCAAGAAAAATCCATGTTTTTAAGACTTTCTCCCAAGCGACGGATTTTCCTTCCAGCTTGCAATTTTTAGTTATGAGAATTTCATCTTGATAAATGTGGATGCAGTCTGTTTCTGCTATATCATTTGTTACATTGATGGTATATGTTTTTTTATTCACTTGGTAAGCAAGAATGCCTTTTTGCGCTAGACTTTCAATGCACTGTTTTCTTTTCGCAGCGTTTTTTGTTTGTGTGGATATGCCTACAAATTTGCAAATATCACTAACTCTGCCGGTGAATGTAGTGCCGTCTTCTGATAGATAAATGATTGCAGCCAATGTGCCAAATTCGCATTTATCTAGGCGCAGCCATTGCCTTGAAAATGTTATTATCTGCAATTTATTTTTGTTTTCATCTGCTATTTGCCCCACTCCTTTTTTATTTTTCTTTTCATTTAAATGATACAAAAAATTTTTATAAAAATAAAAGGAGAGTGTTTTTTGTCGTCAATAGATAAACAGCAGTTAGGAGTGTTGACTTTGTGTTTATTTTTTGCCTATGGGAGCGGATAAATAGCAAGAGTGTTTACATTTGATATTATATATGATATTATATTTGTGCCTAGTGGAGAGGGGGACAGCTATGGAAATCATACTGAAAAAACAGGCGCAAAAATACCTGGATAAAGTCGATGCTGCTACAAGAAAGAAGTTGTATAAGGCACTGGAAGAGCTTGCGGAGTTGAAAGGGGATATTGTTCCCTTAAAAGGTTATGAGAATAAATATCGTTATAAAATAGCACATTACCGCATATTATTTGAATGGAAGAAAAACACGATTGTCATTATTGTTTTTGACATCAACACCAGAACGAATATTAAATATTAAGATGAAGAATGCTAAAGAATGTTAAGAGAGCTTGAAAGATATTAAAGGAAATTTATAGGAAAATAAGAGGATAAGAAAAATGCCTAAAAAGATGAATATAAGTGAGATCACAGAAAAATTTAATGAAATCAATAAAAGAGAGCCGGAAGAAGCGACAAGAGAAGATATATTAGCAATAGCAGCAGCTGAAAAAGAAGCGGCAAAAGATAGCATTTCCTTGGAAGCATACCAAGAGAAAAAAGAGTGCAGCGGCAAGCTAAGCTTAAGAATACCCAAAGAGTTGCATGCTGCTCTGATAGAAGATGCCAAAAGAAACGGTGTTAGCTTAAACCAGTATGCCTTATACAAACTAAGCAAATAAAGCAAGCATTGACAACTGAAGAAATCAAGAGAAAAGAGGTCGACAAGTTTCGACCTCTTTTTTTGTGTCTGTGTGAAGTTTTACTTTTTCTTGAGTAGGCGGGTTACATTTTGCAGCGTTAGGTTTAAATCTTCCTCATCTAGTTGGCTGATTTTTTCCCATAGGGTGTTCATCAGCTTGGGGTTGTGTATTTCCGTGTCAAAAAATTCAATAGGCGTGATGTCAAAATATTCGCAGATGGCAAAAAATTCACTCATAGAGGGCAGTGTTTTGCCGGAAGAAATATTGTAAATATAACCCCTGCTATGCCCTAAATCGTAACTCATTTTGTATTCGGAAACATCTTTTTGCAGCCTTAGCTGAGTGATGCGTTCCCGCACAAACTTTGCATACATACTCATCAACTCCTGTTAAGACAAGCATAGCTTATGAAATTGCCGGAAGATACATTTTAAAAATGATTAGTATTCTTGATTAGTCTATTTAAAAATGTTATCATGGTTTCTGAAATGGCTATTTTTGTAAAAAGAAGTTTTAAAAACGACTATTTTAGAAAGCAGAAAGGAGTTTAGACGAAAAGCAAAGGTAGAGAAACTCATGCAATGCAAAGTGTTATCAAGCAAAGGTAAGGGACAATGATAGGTGCAGAAACGATTTTATTTTTGCTCTCCTGCTTTGGGGACGGTAAGAAAAATGGAATAGTGATAAAAAACATTTTTCAATTTTAAAATGAAAGAAAGGTCGAACATTGTCGACCTCTTTTCTCTTGATTTTTTTTAACTTAAATATATTTATCCATAGCTGTTTTGGTACTTTTGATTACCTCTACTAGCACTTTTGCCTGTTGGGGTGTGCAGCTATCAAAAACCTCTTGTATATCGTTAAATGCACCTATTTTTTGATTATCTGAAGATTGAAATAGCAGCGTATCTGCACTGACATTGAGAACGGTGGCAAGGCTGACTAGCACTGCCAAACTTAGCTTAGTATTGCCTGTTTCGATATGACTCATGTGTGTGGTGGAAATTCCTATTTTCTCGGCTAACTGTTCTTGAGAAAGCTGTTGCGCTTTTCTTACTTTCCGAATGCGTTGACCTATTTCGTAATAGTCCATCGTTTCACCGCCTATACAATTAAATCTACTTGAATTATATAGGCAAGTATGCTAGCATTTTAATGAACTATAAAGGCTGTTTTATGCTTATATAGTTTATGAAAAAAAGAAGGGAGCGGAAAAAATCGTGAGTAGCATAGCAGAAGTTATCAAATATGAGGGCGATAACAGCACTTTTATTTGGAAGCATCCCAGTGAAGATTTTAATAGTCTAACGCAGCTGATTGTTCACGAAAGCCAAGAGGCAATCTTTTTTATGAACGGTCAGGCGTTAGATTTATTTGGAGCGGGGCGTTATACCCTGGAAACGCAAAATATCCCGGAAATTGGCAAATTTCTTAACAGGACGACCGGGGATAAAACCCCATTTCATGCAGAGGTTTATTTCATCAATAAAACAGAGCAAATGGCAATCAGATGGGGGACGGATAGCAAGGTGCAATACATAGAGCCTACCTATCAATTTCCTATTTCCATTGGTGCAAGCGGGGAAATGTCTTTAAGTGTGGCAGATTCTCGCAAGCTCTTAGTCAAGCTGGTCGGCACGGAGCGGGTGCTTGGTCGGGAGCAGTTGGTGTCTTTTTTCCGCTCCTTCCTAATGACAAGGGTAAAAACTTACATAGCCCAGGAAATGAAAGCAAGCGCAATCAATATTTTTGAAATTGATGAACGGCTAGAGGAATTTTCTAATGATATTAAGGCGCGCTTAGTCAACGACTTCTTAGACTATGGCGTGAATTTAAACCGCTTTTTTGTAACCACCATTGTAAAGCCGGACGGTGATGTGCAATATGAAAAATTCAAAGATTTGCATTTTCGGCAGTATGCAGATGTAGCAGAAGCGCAATTACAGCAAAAGGTCGGTATCATTGAGGAGCAAACAAAAGCGCAACAAATGGTTATCGAATCCCAAGGGCTTGCCCAAAAGAGAGCCACGGAAGGCTATACCTACCAGCAAGAAAAAGGCTTTGATGTGGCAAAAACAGCCGCCGCAAATGAAGCGAGCGGGCAATTTGCCAATATGGGCATTGGTTTAGGTATGATGAGCGGTGTCGGCGGCGCAGTGGGCGGCATGGTCGGTGGTGCGGTCGGCAATGCTTTTGCCGGGGTGTCTATGGAAGTGCCTAATACCAATGGAGAGAGTCTTTTCTGTGAACAATGCGGGGCAAAAGTTTCTCCCGGAGCGGCATTTTGTGATGAGTGCGGAGCGGCAGTTGCAGTGAAAAATAAC
>CATIYQ010000120.1 GCA_949739465.1 uncultured Peptococcaceae bacterium
AGCATACCGCAGGATTCTACACCGCGGAGGTCCGCTGTCTGGATTTCTTTACCGCCGGGCAGTTTCGCACCGGGAATAGCCACCGGTACCTTTTGTCCTACTGCTACATTGGGCGCGCCTGTAGCGATTTGCAGCGTCTTATCCCCCATATTCACTTGCAGTACCTTTAATTTATCCGCTTGAGGGTGTTGTTCCACAGAAAGGATTTCCCCCACAAATACATTTTGGATTCCTTCAGATGGATACTCAATATGTTCAATGATAATCCCTGCCATGGTCATTCTTTCCGCCAATTCCACAGGAGATAAATCAATATCTACATAATCTTTTAACCATTTATATGAAATCAACATATTTCTCTTACCTCCTTAAAATTGTTTCAAGAACCGTTCGTCGTTTTCAAACAACGCGCGGATATCATTGATACCATATTTGAGCATAGCAATACGTTCAATGCCAATACCAAAAGCAAAACCCCGCACCTTTTGAGGGTCGTAGCCGGACATTTCCAACACTTTGGGATGTACCATACCGGAGCCTAAGATTTCAATCCAGCCAGTGTCCTTACACAGCTTACAACCCTTCCCGCCGCAAACAAAGCAGGAAATATCCACCTCCGCACTAGGCTCGGTGAATGGGAAATAACTGGGACGGAGACGAATCTCTCTGTCCGCACCAAACATTTGCCGAGCAAAGGTTAAGAGCATCCCCTTCAAATCTGCCATAGTAATATTTTCATCAATGACCAAACCCTCCGCCTGGTGGAATTCAGGAGAGTGGGTCGCGTCGTCGTCGCGACGGTATACCGTACCGGGACAAATCACTTTGACTGGCACTGCGCCTTTTTTCGCCTCCATGGTTCTTGCCTGCACCGGAGAAGTATGGGTGCGCAACAAGGTTTCCGGCGTAATATAGAAGGAATCCTGCATATCCCGAGCTGGGTGTTCTTTAGGCAGATTCAACGCTTCAAAGTTATAATAATCTGTTTCGATTTGAGGTCCTTCCACTACTTCATAGCCCATACTCATGAAGATTTCTTTGATTTCATCAATGACCTTGGTGATAGGATGCTTGCTGCCATAGGGAAACCGTTTCCCCGGCAATGTCACATCAATGCTGTCTGCCGTCAATTTTGCCGCCAATTCCTTTGCTTCTATCTGCGCCATTGCATGAGCGATTGCCTCTTCAATGGCAACCTTTGCTTGATTTAATGCCTGTCCGAAAAGAGGCTTTTCCTCTGCAGGGAGCGTTGCCATTTCTTTGGAGATATTGGTAATTTCCCCCTTCTTACCCAGATAATAAACGCGAAGATCATTAAGTTCACCGCCGTTTTCTACTGCAGCGATTTTTGCCAACGCTTCTTTTTCCAATTCTTGCAGCTTGTTAATCATATGTCTCCTCCTAATATTTTCCAATTTAAACTCAAATAAAAAGGAGCCTTTCCTCCCTCTTCGACAAAGGGACGAAAGACTCCGCGGTACCACCCAAATTAGTCTTTTCATTAAATAAAAAAGACTCTCTTCTATGCATGATAACGGTTTGCCGCCGAGATTTTCTAATAAGAAGAACAAGTCTTCCGTTCAAAAATCCAACTCCCGGGTGAAAGGATATTATACCTTTGGCAACGCTTGCAGTCTACGGCGTTTGCTCCCTGTAACAAAGACTTTGCTAATATCTTATCCCGATTATCGCTTTTCTGATGATAAAGTTTTGCACAAACTTTTCTGCCGTTTCTATTGCATCATATATTTACGGTATTGCATATAAACGGCGATAGACCCCGTTTCCTCAAAAAGCTGCCAATATTGGTCTCTCGGAAACATGAAACCACACCCTTTCTTAAAAAAGGCGAAGCTAAATCTTTAGATGAGATTATATCATAAAATGTTTTTACTTTCAAGAGAAAGAGACATATTTTCCCCATGGAAAAATATGTCTCTTTTGCCGATTTAAACAATTTCAATAATTTTACTATTTCAGATGTTTTTCTTTTGGTCTGTAACGCAACAGCAATAAAATGCCAAGAAGAGAAATCAGCGCCAACATTGCCCACATCGTGGTCATGGATTCATCGCCGGTTTTTGGTGTTAAATCTTTATCACCATTTCCCTGATTTCCGACATCTCCGTCGTCAGTGTTTCCTTGGTGATTGTCGTCCCCATTGTTGTTGTCTTCACCGCCATTATTATCTCCATCACCCTTGTTGTCATCGCCGCCGCCGGGGTTATCCCCGCCGCCATTTGGTTTTTCCTCTTCGCCTTTCCGGTTGGTAAAGCGAACAATCGCGTTTTCACCGTCTTTAATGATACCAACATCGCCGGTAATTGTTGTGGTATAACCGTCAGCGTTGGCTTCCTGTTCTGTTACCACATATTTGCTGCCGGCAGGAATATCGTGGATGGTAATCACATCACCGTCTTTTAAAGTAAAGGTTTTCCCGCTGGTAACCGTACCGGTCTTCACACCGTCATATTTGAAGCTACCCTCCACGGTTTTTCCTTTTGCATCGGTCAAGGTTAGCGTGAAGGTAAAGTCCCTATTCTTATCCCCTTCACTACCTGTAACTGTTTTGCGAATGATAATGTTCCCTTTGGGATCAGGATCACTATCTCCGCTGCCGCTGCTGCCACCGCCGTTACCGCCTTTATGGTTAGTAAAGACTGCTGTTGCAGCTCTGCCTTGAGCAATAACGCCCTCGGTGCCGCTCTTGGTGGTGGTGTAACCATCAGCATTAGCTTCTTGTTCTGTTACCACATATTTGCTATCGGCAGGAATATCCCGAATGGTAATAGATTCACCATGTTTCAATGTCACCGTGTCACCGCTGGTAAGTTTCCCTGTTTTTGCGCCGTCATAGCTAAATTGTGTGACTAAGGCATTATCATCAGCGTCAGTTAAGGTAATGGTAAAGGTAAACGCTTTGTTTTTATCCCCTTGCGTTCCCGTTACTGTTTTCTTAATCACCAGATTACCTGTTCCCGGCAATGGGTCTTCCCCTTCACTGCTGCCGCCCTTCCGATTGGTAAAGGAGGCGATTCCGATTCTGTCCTCCTCGATAACACCAATTGCACCGCTGGAGGTCGTGGTATAACCATCCCCATTTGCCTCTTGTTCTGTTATCGTGTATTTGCTATTGGCAGGGATATTGACAATGGTAATGGATTCTCCATGTTTCAAAGTGATTGTATCCCCGTTACCGATTTTCCCGGTTTTTGCACCACTGTAATCAAACTGCTCCGTCAACGCAACATCCTTATCATCCGTAAGTGAAATGCTAAAGGTAAAGTTTTTGGTTTTATCCCCTTCACTGCCTGCTACGGTTTTCTTAATCACCAAGTTCCCTGTTCCCGGCTCTGGGTCGTTGCCTTCGCCGCTGGCTTTGCGGTTGGTGAAAGATGCCGTTTCCGTCCGGTCCTCTTCAATGACGCCGGTAGCCCCGGTTGCAGTGGTCGTATAGCCGTTTTTATTGCTTTCTGTTTCTGTTACGGTATATTTGGTGGTTTCAGGTAAATTCCGTACAGTGATAGATTCACCATGTTTTAAGGTAACAGTATCCCCATTACCAATTTTTCCTGTCTTAGAACCATCATAGTTGAAGTCCTGAGTCAAAGCCTTACCGGTAGCATCTGTCAGTGTAAGTTTAAAGGTAAAGTCTTTACTTCTATCTCCTTCAACCCCGGTTACCGTTTTCTTAATTACCAGATTTCCGGTATCAGGAGCAGGGTCACCACCGCCAGTATTACCTTTCCGGTTGATAAAGGCTGCCGTAGCTGTTTCACCATCTTTGATGACGCTGTTAGCGCCGCTTACGGTAGTGGTATAACCGTTTTTATCCGCTTCCACTTCCGTTACGGTGTATTTGCTATCAGCCGGCAAGTTTTTAATGGTGATGGACTGTCCATGTTTCAAGGTGATTTCCTCGCCGCTGGCAATATCGCCTTCCTTAGAACCCTCATAATCATAACGGTCCGCCAAAGCGTTATCTTCCCCGTCTGTCAGAGAGAGTCGGAAGGTGAAGTCTTTCGTTCTGTCCCCTTCACTGCCGGTTACTGTTTTCTTAATGGTCAGATTGCCCAACCGCGGTACGATATCACGGTGATTGGTAAATGCCGCTTCACTGATTGCACCGTCCTGAATCGTACCGGTAGCCCCAGTGCTTTTTGTGGTGTAGCGGTCCTTATTCGCTTCCGTTTCCACCACGGTATATTTTGTATTTTCAGGTAAGCTGTAAATAGTGATACTTTCGTTGTCTTTCAGCGTTACCGTTCCACCGCTCTTAATCGTGCCTTCTTTGTCACCATCATAGTTATAGGTTCCGGTCAATGCTGCGCCTGCCCCATTGGTCAGCGTTACCGTGAAGGTAAATTCCTTATCGGTCTCGCCATCTGTCCCTGTTACCGTTTTGGAGATAGATAAATCCCCGGCTTTCGGCCATTGCTGTTTGCTGTTTTTAAAGGCAGCCTTAGCAGTTTTCCCTGTTTTAATCACGCCGCTAACAACGCCGGATTTCGGGAAAACATACCAGCCGGCAGCATCTTTTTCCGTTACCTTAAACTTCGTGCCTTCCGGCAAGCCAAGAATGGTAAGACTTTCATCATGGTGCAACGGAATCACATCTCCGTTTTGCACATAACCGGTTTTGTTGGTACCGTAGAAATAATATTCATCGGTAAGCCCATTGCCGTCCCCGTCTGTTAATTCCAAGGTAAATTCAAAATTCTTCACATAGTCGTCATCAGTTAACCCTGTACCGGAGAGCATCTTGCTGATTATCAATTTTCCCGTTTTGGTTTCTTCCTTGGTTTGGTCCGTCACTAC
>CATIYQ010000121.1 GCA_949739465.1 uncultured Peptococcaceae bacterium
GAGGAACACAACATCATGGGCGGCTTAGGCGGCGCAGTGGCGGAAGTCTTAGGCGAATGCTGTCCCGTACCCCTGGAACGAGTAGGCTTAAACGATGTTTTCGGGCAGAGTGGCAAACCCCAAGAATTGCTGGAGGAATATGGACTGACGGCGGCAAATATCGCCGCCAAGGCGAAAAAAGCCATCAGCCGCAAATAAAACAGAATAAAATAAAAAGGACTTGCAATTTTTATTGCAGGTCCTTTTTATTTGAAATTAGGCGGGGCAGCAGTCGTAGCCAAGGTTGAAGAAAATCCAGAGGTTCTTCTCAAAAGGGGCATAAAGCTGCTTATAAAGTCGGTCCACAGTGTACAGTTTATCTCGAAGGGAGTCCAGTGGCAAGGATTCCAGCAGGTCGTTGAAGATATCGTTTTGTAAATCTTTTGTGTTTTGGTATTCTTCGTCGTTTTTGATTTTCGCTATGTAGCGTTGGTAGGCAATATCCTTTTTCATTTCACCGTTTAACTTGGCGTCTCTGCCTGCCACATAGGCTTTGTGTGGGTCGAAGAAACTTGCTTCCTGCTCCAGGAACATTTTGTAATTTTCCCAGCCTGTCTTTTGCTCTTCACTGAAAAAGGCTTGCTCTAATATGTTGCAATGGGTGTTGTAGAGTTCGTAAGAACCCCTGTTTTCATTTTCTTTTTGGTTTTCTTCGATGATTAACTTCATCAGACAGTGAATACATTCTTGGGTGGTGGGACTGAGATTTATAACGGCGACGATGTCTTCTAACATGATTATCAACTCCTAAAAATAGTTTATGTGATAGTTTGTATATTGCAATGTGTCGCAATATAGAGGTTTTTTAATTGCTATCCTAAGAATACAACCCCATGTATTGGGGCATATTTTAGAATAGCAAGGTGTGATAATAAGATGAATAATAGATATCCTCAAATACTTGCCGAAAGAATAAAGTTTTTGTGCGAGAGGAGAGGTATAACACAGTATCAACTGGGTGTTATGAGTGGTTTGGGACACACTACTATTAGTAGCATCATGATTGGAAAAAGTGCGAATCCAAAAATTCAAACGCTGCATAAAATCGCTTTAGGGCTTAGCATGACCTTAGCAGAGTTTTTGGACTTTCCAGAGCTAAATAATTTTTCTTTTGATGAGTAAATTTTAATATTCTTTGTTGTTGAGAACTTTTGGGTGAAAACACTTCTTTTGGAACATTATAATAAATTTTATTTAAAATTACAATATAGTTAAATAATCTAAGAATTGGGAGTAAGTAGATGGAACTAGATTATGTAGCTATTGGTTCACGTATTAAAAAAGCAAGAATAAACACAAATATGACCCAGGAAAAACTCGCTAATGAAGTAGGTGTATCTACTCGATTCATCAACAATATTGAGCGTGGCGATAAGGGTATGAGTTTGGAAACCCTAGTAGGTATTGCTAACGTCCTTGCTGTTTCGGCAGACGATTTGCTCTGTGATAATTTGGCTCATGCTTTTCATGTCTATAATAAGGAAGCCCAAATGGTTTTTGATAAATGCCAGGAAAGAAACGCACCTGTTTTGGTTAGTATCTTAGCGGCAGCCAATGATGCTTTGGAGCAAGAGGATAGATTTCAAGAGCGATTGAATAGGAAAAAAGACGATTAAAAAGAGAACGGAATTCCCGTTCTCTTTTTTGATGTTTTGTTCTGCTGTTCTGAGGGGCATTTGCCCCGAAGAAAATCTTCCATACCATTGCGGGGAAGGGCGGCTGTTTGTCGCGGGGAACGTAACCTTATGGCGAGGCTGCCAGGTTAAGACAACCAGACGCCTGTTTGCTTCTTTACAAAGAAGAAAAAGAAAATATGCCCAAGGTTGTTGCGTTGTAGTGAAGAGCTGCAAGAAGTAGCGTGTATCTTTCTGGAAAAGTTACTTGCTACTTGTTGTGTGTTGGGCAGTTGCTATGCGTTATCTTGGGCGATTTCTCGTTCTTTTTCCAAAAGAACCAAAAGTGCCGCCTGGTTGCCCTAGTAAGTGCGTCGCCACTACCTTTCTCTCCCCTCGGCAAACAGGCGGCGAGTCCCCGATGAATGTTGAGATGATTTGGAAAGATTAAAGTAAATAAGCCAAGGAACAGAAAAATGAAATGTTCTTTGGCTTTTTATTTTATCTCCATTGACCCCGAACAATTGTTCTAGTATAATAAGGATACGAAAAAACCACGCTAAACAGCGGGCAGAAAGAGGTGTTTCCATGAAGATTGCAGTCTTGTCCGATACCCACTATATTGCAGGGTTCACACGGTTTCCTACAGATTTTTGGCAGCAGTTTCAAGGCGTGGAGATGATTCTCCATTGTGGCGATATTGGCGATAAGGAACTGTATACAGACCTAACCGCTCTTGCGCCCGTAACAGCCGTGTTAGGCAATAACGACGGCGCAGTTTTCGGAGGAACTCTTCCCGAGCGGCAGCTGTTTGCCATAGAAGAGGTGCGAATCGGTATGTTTCACGGTCACCGCTGGTGCGCGCCTTTTGGCTTTACCAAGGCGGACATTGACCTCTTGCTTTGCGGACACACCCATGTGCCGCGGGACGAGATGATAGACGGCATTCGTGTGATCAATCCCGGCAGCGTTACCAGACCTCGCGGCGGCTCTCAGCCGTCTATGGGCATTTTGGAAATACAAGGAAAAGAAATAAACTGGCAGCCACTTACGCTGCATAGAGACTAGGCAGGTGAAATTATGGGATTGTTTCAATTACACAGCAATTTTCAGCTGACAGGGGACCAGCCTAAGGCGGTAGATTCTTTGGTAGCGGGCATTGAGAACGGGGAGCGGCATCAGGTGCTCCTGGGGGTGACAGGCTCGGGGAAGACCTTTACCATGGCGAATACCATTGCCCGCATTGACCGACCAACCCTGGTTATCGCACACAATAAGACATTGGCGGCTCAGCTCTGCGGCGAGTTCAAAGAGTTTTTCCCGGAAAACGCCGTGGAATATTTTGTGTCCTATTATGACTACTATCAACCAGAAGCCTACATCGCCCAAAGCGATACGTATATCGCTA
The DNA here is from genome assembly GCA_949739465.1 of uncultured Peptococcaceae bacterium. Taxonomy (GTDB): domain Bacteria; phylum Bacillota; class Dehalobacteriia; order UBA4068; family JAAVYR01; genus JAAVYR01. The sequence continues at coordinate 3,061 of CATIYQ010000121.1, forward strand.
AGGACGCCGCTATCAACGAAGAAATCGAGAAACTGCGCCACTCGGCAACAGCCGCCCTTTTAGAGCGGCGAGATGTGATTATTGTCGCCAGTGTTTCTACTATTTACGGCTTGGGCGACCCCGAAGAATACCAGGGGATGTCTTTGAGCCTTCGGGTAGGGCAGGAAATCTCTCGGGAGGATATTCTCAAAAAGCTGGTGGAAATCCAATATACCAGAAATGACATTGACTTTCAGCGGGGGACGTTTCGCGTGCGGGGCGATGTTATCGAGATTATTCCTGCGGGCATTAGTGAAAAAGCCTTGCGGGTGGAGCTATTCGGCGATGAAATCGAGCGTATCAGCGAAGTGGATATTGTGACAGGGGAGATATTGGCAGGCAGACGGCATCTTTGGGTATTCCCCAACAGCCACTATGCCACCAGTAAAGAGACCCTGGAAAAGGCCGTCGTTTCTATTAAAAAAGAATTGGGCGAGCGGTTGGCGGAGCTAAGAGAAGCTAATAAACTGCTGGAAGCCCAGCGGCTGGAGGAGCGCACTAATTTTGACCTGGAAATCATGATGGAAATGGGCTATTGCCAGGGCATTGAGAACTATTCTCTTTATCTCTCTAATCGAAAAGCAGGAGACGCGCCTTATACCCTATTAGACTATTTTCCCGATGACTTTGTGGTATTCATCGACGAAAGCCATGTGACCGTGCCGCAAATCCGCGGCATGTATAACGGTGACCGAGCGCGGAAGGAAAACCTAATTAAGTACGGTTTCCGTTTACCTTCTGCCTTAGAAAACAGACCGTTGCAATTTCCGGAATTTGAAGCCAAAACCCATCAGCTGGTTTATGTGTCTGCTACTCCCGGACCTTATGAGCTGGAACACGCCGGCAATATGGTAGAGCAGATTATCCGTCCTACGGGGCTATTAGACCCCGAAGTGGAGGTGCGTCCTGTTCAGGGGCAGATAGACGATTTATTGGAAGAAATCCGTATCTCTTGCGAAAAGGGGCAGCGGGTGCTGGTGACGACCCTGACCAAAAAAATGGCGGAGGACTTAACAGAATACCTGAAAAAAGCGGGCGTGAAGGTTCGTTATCTCCACTCGGAGGTAAAGACCTTGGAGCGCATGTCCATTGTGCGGGATTTACGGCTAGGGGTATTTGACGTGCTGGTAGGTATCAACCTGCTGCGAGAGGGGCTGGATATGCCGGAGGTTGCCCTAGTTGCCATCTTAGATGGAGACAAAGAAGGGTTCTTACGGTCGGAGCAATCTCTCATTCAGACCATTGGTCGGGCGGCGCGAAATGCTGAGGGCAGAGTGATTATCTATGCCGACCGTATGACAGGCTCTATGGACAGAGCTATCACGGAAACTGCCCGTCGCCGTAAGATACAACAGGCTTATAACGAGGAACATGGCATTACGCCGACGACCATCGTCAAAGCCGTCAGTGATGTGCTTTCTGCGGTGGTGCCGATAGACGAAAAGAAAAAATCCATGTCAAAGCCGCCGGAGCTGATGACCAGGAAAGAACGGGAGCGGCTCATTCGCTCCTTGGAAAAAGAAATGCGGGATGCGGCGCGGCGGTTGGAATTTGAACAGGCGGCAGAGCTTCGAGACGCTCTCATGGAAATCCGCGCGGCGAACGGCTAAAATAAAAAGATAAGGACAGAAAACATCATGGCAAAAGAAAAAAACACAACCAAACAAGGGGTAGAAGAAAACTACCGTGACAAAGACTGCATCGTGGTCCGTGGGGCGCGTTCCCACAACCTGAAAAATATTGATATTGATATTCCCAGAGACAAGCTGGTGATTATCACCGGGCTTTCTGGCTCGGGAAAATCCTCTCTTGCCTTTGACACCATTTATGCGGAGGGGCAGCGGCGTTATGTGGAGTCCCTCTCCGCTTATGCCCGGCAATTCTTGGGGCAGATGGATAAGCCGGATGTGGACTATATCGGCGGGCTGTCTCCTGCTATTGCCATCGACCAGAAGACCACCAGCCGTAACCCTCGTTCGACTGTGGGGACGGTGACGGAAATCCACGACTATCTGCGGCTTTTATATGCTCGTATTGGCGTGCCCCATTGTCCTCATTGCGGCAAGGAAATCACTCGTCAAAGCATTGACCAAATGGTGGACAACCTGCTTTCTTACCCCGAAGGCAGTAAAATCCAAATCTTAGCGCCGGTGATTCGCGGCAAAAAGGGCGAACATATCAAAGTGCTGGAACACCTGAAAAGCCAGGGTTTTGTCCGCCTGCGTATCGACGGAGTGATTTATCCCATTGAAGAAGAAGTGAAACTGGAAAAAAATAAAAAGCACACCATCGAAGTGGTGGTGGACCGCTTAATCCTGAAACCCGGCGTGGAAAAACGCTTGGCAGATTCCCTGGAACAGTCCTTAGAACTAGGACAGGGCTTGGTTAGCGTGGTCTTTTTAGACGTGGAGGAAGAGGTCCAGTTTAGCCAAAATTTCGCTTGTCCTGATTGCGGTATCAGCATGCCGGAAATTAGCCCTCGCTCTTTCTCCTTTAATAATCCTTATGGGGCTTGCCCTGCTTGTAGCGGCTTAGGGGCGACCAGAGAGATTTCTGTGGATTTGCTCATACCTGATAGAACCTTGTCCCTGAACAACGGGGGACTCGCCAAATGGAACGCCTTTACCCAAGGGTGGTATTTCCGCCATATTGAGGCGGTGGCGAAGAAATATGGTTTCTCTATGGATACGCCGATTCAGGACTTAACCGAAGAGCAACTGGGGTATGTCCTTTATGGTACGGGAGAAGAAAAGCTGCCGCTTACTTATGAGACAGAAGAAGGCACCAAAACCTGGATGCATAAATGGGAAGGCATTGTTAATAATTTCCAACGGCGTTATGCCGAAACCAACTCCGACAGTATGCGGGAAGAATTTGAAAAATATATGGTTATTAAGCCTTGTTCTGCTTGTCATGGGGCGCGGCTCAAGCCGGAAATCTTAGGCGTGACCGTTGGCGGTAAAAATATCCATGAAGTCAGTGAGTTTTCCATTGCCCGGGCAAAAGAATTTTTTGGCAATTTGGTCTTAACAGAAAAAGAAGCTATGATTGCCAAACAAATCCTGAAGGAAATCCGCGCTCGTTTGGACTTCCTGATTAACGTGGGGCTGGACTATCTGACACTTTCCCGTTCTGCCGGGTCTCTTTCCGGCGGGGAAGCCCAGAGAATTCGTCTTGCGACCCAAATCGGCTCTCATCTCATGGGCGTGCTTTATATCCTGGATGAGCCCAGCATCGGGCTGCACCAACGGGATAATGCACAGCTTATCGCTACTTTGAAACAATTGCGTGACTTAGGTAACAGCGTTATCGTAGTGGAACATGACGAGGAGACGATGCTGGAGTCGGACTATGTCATTGATATCGGTCCGGGGGCAGGGGTAGCCGGCGGGCAAGTGGTGTCCAAAGGGACGGTAGCGGAAGTCATGGCGGATACCAACTCCATTACGGGAAACTATTTGAGCGGACGGAAGCAAATCCCTGTGCCGCAGTGGCGTGAGACAGGCGACCGTTGGCTCTCGGTTGTGGGCGCCAAAGAAAACAATCTGAAAGACATCACGGTAAAAGTGCCGTTAGGTGTGCTTACTTGCGTGACGGGACTTTCCGGCTCGGGGAAAAGTACCCTCGTCAACGAAATCCTTTATAAAGCCGCGGCAAAACAGCTGAACCGTGCCCAGGCATTGCCCGGCATGCACAAAGAGATTTTAGGGTTGGAACACCTGGAAAAGGTAATCAATATCGACCAATCGCCTATCGGGCGGACGCCTCGGTCTAATCCGGCAACTTATACGGGACTTTTCGATATGATACGGGAGTTATTCTCCCAGACCAATGACGCCAAAATGCGGGGCTATAAGCCGGGACGCTTTAGCTTCAATGTGAAAGGCGGACGGTGCGAGGCTTGCCGCGGCGATGGTATCTTAAAAATTGAAATGCACTTCTTGCCCGATGTCTATGTACCTTGCGAGGTGTGCAAAGGAAAACGATATAACCGGGAAACTTTAGACGTACAATACAAAGGAAAAAACATTGCTGATATTCTGGAAATGACCGTAGACGAGGCGGCGGAATTTTTCGTTAATCAACCGAAAATCTACCGCAAGCTCCAAACCATGCAGGCGGTAGGCTTGGGCTATGTGTCCTTGGGGCAATCCGCCAC